>JBPCKH010000072.1:0-11238 GCA_051004475.1 Candidatus Limnocylindria bacterium
GCCGCATGGCCCAGACGATCCTGATCTCGGCCTACCGCACGCGCCAGTACCCGGACAACGAGTACATCCGCGGATGGTCGGAGCCTGCCTGGGACCTTCTCGCTCAACTCGCGGGAATCGGCTTCGACGAGACGAGCCGGCGCCTGGCCGCGGCCGCCCGCCGCGAGGGCCGCACCCGCCGCGCGGGTGGATGGATGCCGGACCATGAGCTGATCGAGCGCCGTCGGCGGGTCCTCGGTAGCGCGCTCGAGCCGCTCACCTACGAACGGCCACTCCACCTCGTTCGTGGCGATGGTGCGTGGATGTTCGACACGAACGGGCGCGGCTATCTCGACGCCTACAACAACGTCCCGGTCGTCGGCCACGCGCATCCGCGCGTGGTGAACGCGATTGCCCGCCAGGCCGCCACGCTGAATACCAATACGCGCTACCTGCACGAGAACGTCGTCGAGCTGGCAGAGCGCCTGACCGCGACCATGCCCGACGGCCTCGACACGGTCATGTTCGTGAACTCGGGCAGCGAGGCGAACGATTTGGCATGGCGCCTGGCAACCGCGGTCACCCGGGGCGACGCGGGGGTCGTCACTGACTGGGCGTACCATGGCGTCACCGCCGCGATCGCCGATTTCTCGCCGTCCGAGTGGCCTCACGGGGAGCAGCCTCCCGGCGTCGAGACCTATCCTCCTCCGGACACCTACCGCGGCGGCTACGCCGATGCGGACAGCCCCGATTCCGTGGCCCGGTCCGAGATGGTCGCGGCGCTGGAACGCCTGGCGGAGCGGGGTCGCCACCCCGCTGCGATCTTCATCGACTCGACCTTCACCGCGGATGGCATCTTCGTCCCGGCCCCGGCGGTCGTCGCCGAGCTTGTCGCCGCGGCTCGCGATGCACGAGCCCTCTTCATCGCTGATGAGGTCCAGTCCGGCTTCGGCCGCACCGGCGACGGGATGTGGGGGTTCGCTCGGTGGGGCGTGCGCCCCGATATCGTCACGCTCGGCAAGCCGATGGGCAACGGCCATCCGATCGCGGCGGTCGTCACGCGCGCCGATATCGTCGACCGGTTCGCAAGCCAGACGACGTTCTTCAGCACGTTCGGCGGCAATCCGGTGGCATGCGCCGCCGCTCTCGCCGTACTGGACGTCATCGAGGACGAGCGGCTTGTCGAGAACGCGACAACCGAGGGTAACTGGCTGCGGGCGGCATTGCTGGGCCTTGCCGTTCGGCATCGGTCCATTGGGGACGTGCGCGGGCGCGGACTCATGACGGGAGTCGAGCTGGTGCGTGATCAGCGCGAGCCGGCGACTGATCTGGCGACGCATGTGAAGGACGAGATGGCTAAGCGCGGGGTGCTCATCGGCACGACAGGACGGGCCGGCAATACGCTGAAACTCCGCCCACCGTTGTCGATCCGTCGTGACGAGGCGCATCTGATCGCCGAAACCCTCGACCAGGTACTGACGGAGCTGACCGCCTAGACGGTCTCGATCGCCATGGCGACCGCCCCGCCGCCGCCAAGGCATAGCGTAGCAAGCCCGCGACCGCCGCCGCGGCGACGCAGCTCGTGAAGCAACGTGGTCAGCACGCGGGCGCCGGATGCGCCGATCGGGTGGCCGAGCGCGATCGCCCCGCCGTTGACGTTGACACGATCCCAGTCGAAGCCGAGCTCGTTCCCATCGGCCAGTACCTGGGCAGCGAACGCCTCGTTGATCTCGATCAGGTCGAAATCGTCGATCGCCCACCCCACGCGCTCGATGAGGCGGCGAACGCCGTGGATCGGCGCCTCAAAGAGCCATTCAGGAGCAACATCCGCCTGGGCGTAGCCGATGATGCGGGCCAGTGGTTCGGCTCCCCCCGACGCATCCTCCGAGGAGATCACCAAGGCCGCCGCACCATCGGTGATACCTGGCGAATTGCCAGCCGTGACCGATCCGCCGTCCGGCTGGAATGCCGGGTTCAGGCGGGCCAATGCATCCAGGGTCGAGTCCGAGCGTGGACCCTCGTCGACGCTGACGAGCGTGTCGCCCTTCTTGCCAGGCACGGTCACCGGCACGATCTCTTCGTCGAAGCGTCCGGCCTCCTGTGCCGCGATGGCCCGCTGGTGCGAACGCAGCGCGAACTCGTCCTGAGCCTCGCGGGTGACATCGTGCTTGACCGCGACGCGCTCGGCATGGATGCCCATATGGACGTCGCACGTCGAGCACCACAACCCGTCATGGACGGTCGAGTCAACGAGCGTTCCATCGCCCAGCCGATACCCTGTCCGCGCCTGCGGAAGGAGGTATGGCGCCATGTTCATGCTCTCCATGCCGCCCGCCACGACCAGGTCGGCATCCTCCGCCCTGATCGCCGATGCGGCCATCATCACCGCCTTGAGGCCCGAGCCGCAGACCTTGTTGATCGTAGTTGCGCTCACCCCATCCGGAAGACCTGCCTTCAATGCAGCCTGGCGTGCCGGAGCCTGACCGGTGCCCGCCTGGAGCACCTGGCCCATGATCACCTCGTCCACCCGTCCGGGTTCGATGGCGGCACGTTCGACGGCGGCACGGATGGCGACCGCGCCGAGGTCCGTGGCAGGAGTTGTCGACAGGCCGCCGTCGAACTTGCCGATCGCCGTGCGAGCAGCAGAGAGGATGTACACGTCACGCATTTGGCCATCGTACAGCGAGGCCCGCGACCGGCTAGCCTGAGGTGCCCCGTTTCTCGTCGAAGAGGTACTCGATCTTGTCGGCCCAGTTCGTCAGGACCACCCGGTTCTTCGTCTTCAACGATGGCGTCAGCTCACCGGCCTCCTCGCTGAGAAGGCGTGGGAGAAGCGCGATCCGCCGCGGCCGCTCGAACACCGCGAATCCGGCGAGGGTCCGCTTGACCTCGGCATCCATCAGCTTCTGAACGGTCTTCTCCTCGACCAGCTGCTCAGGCGGCATCTCGGCCACGCCGTTCGCCGCTGCCCAGGCGCCGAGCTCGTCGAAGTCGGGAGCGATGAGGGCAGCGGTGTACGCCTGACGATCGCCGAGGACCACCGCCTGGGCGACGAACCGCGAGGTGGACAACGCAGCCTCCATCGGCGCGGGCGACACATTCTTGCCGTTTCCCAGCACGATGATGTTCTTGAGCCGATCGGTGATGCGAATCCGGCCGATCTCATCGAGCTCGCCGATGTCGCCGGTATGAAACCAGCCTTCCGCGTTGATGGCTTTCGCCGTCTCCTCGGACTGGTTCAGGTAGCCCTGCATGACCTGCGGCCCACGGACCAGGATTTCGCCGGTGAGCGGGTCGATCATGACCTCGGAGCCGGGCGCCGGCCGACCAACCGTCCCGAACACAAAGTCATCCGGCCGGTTGAGCGACACGAATGGAGAGGTCTCGGTCAGGCCGTAGCCCTCGAGCACGAGCATACCCATGCCGTAGAAGAACTCGCCGATCTCGCGCGCCAGCGGCGCCGAGCCCGACACGAAGTAGCGTACGCGACCGCCCGTGCGCTCGCGGATCTTCTTGAAGACCAGGGCGTCGGCAACTTTGAGCTGCGCGTTGAGCCAGATCGAGTCGCCCGTCCCCGCCAGATGATTGGCGTACTTCTGCGCACCGAGCCCCGAAGCCCAATGAAAGATCCGCTGCTTCATCGGCGATCCAGCATCCACGGCCGAGCTGACGCGCGCGTAGACCCGCTCATACAGACGTGGAACGGAGCCCATGACGGTCGGCTGCACCTCGACCATGTTTGCCGGGAGGCGTTCGAGGAGCGCTTCGGCATACACGACCGCCGCGCCCCGCCCGAGTGCCACCACCTCGTCCACGATGCGGCCGTAGATGTGGCTCAACGGGAGGAAGGAGAGGAAGACATCGGTCTCGTAGAAGTCGACGACCTGGTTGGCAGCCTCGTAGTTGAAGAGCAGGTTGCCATGGCTGAGCATCGCGCCCTTGGGGTTGCCGGTCGTCCCCGAGGTGTGAATGACGGTCGCGAGATGGTCGCGATCGACAGCAAGCATCGCCTCGCGCCATGCCACCCGGTTCGGGGGCTCGATATCGGCGCGCGCGATCACATCCTCGAGCGTCATGGTGCCGTCGGGGAACTTGCCGCTGGACTCGAGCGTGATCACGTGCTTCAGCGTCGGACACTCGGAGCGAACGGAGGCGATCTTGGCCGCCTGCTGGGCGTTCTCCACGAAGGCCACGCTGGCCTGCACGTTGTTGATCACGAACGCGACCTGTGCGGGCTCCGATTGCGGGTAGATCGGACAGGTGACCGCGCCAAGCGCCAGCGACGCGAGGTCGGCGATCGTCCACTCGGGACGGGTACGCGCCACGATGCAGACGCTATCTCCATCACCTACCCCGAGATCCTTCAGTCCGAGCGACAGATTCGTGACCCAGTCCCACATCTCCCGATAGGTGCGGCTCGTCCACTTGCCGTCGCCGCCCTCCTCGGCACGCTGCGATTTCGTGAGCTTCCAGCGCATCGCCTCGCGATCCGCGTTGCGCTCCACGGCCCGCGCGATGAGTGCGACGACATTCGGCATGCGGCCCGCCGGATCGACGGTGAGCGGCTCGATTTCGGGGGTCCGCATCAAGCGGCCAGCGCTGGGCGTGGTCATCGTCCCTCTCTCATTGGTTCGCAGGTGTCAGCTGTCGCGCCGCATCGTGTCGAGCAGGTGCTGCGCAACGATGAGTCGATGGATCTGGTTGGTTCCCTCGTAGATCTGAGCGCCCTTTGCGTCACGCATGAGCCGCTCGACCGGGTTGTCCCGCGAATACCCGGCGCCGCCGTAGATCTGGACCGCGTCGGTGGTGACCCGCATGGCGACGTCCGAGGCATACCACTTGGCCATGCTGGAGGCCGCGTTGATCGGCTGGCCGGTGTCGCGCAGCCGTGCGGCGCGCCAGGTGAGCAGACGAGCAGCATCAACGCCGACCGCCATCTCGGCCAGCATGGCCTGGATCATCTCCTGGTCGGCTATGGCGCGCCCGAACTGGCGCCGCTGGAGCGCGTAGCGGGCGGCGAGCTCGACTGCGCTACGCGCCAGCCCGACGCACGCACCAGCGATACTGATCCGTCCGGCGCCCAGCGCCGAGAGGGCAACCTTCAGGCCGTCACCTTCCGCGCCCAGGCGATTCGCGGCCGAGACGCGAGCGTCCTCGAAGACGAGCTCGTGGGCGCTCGTGCCGCGAATCCCCATTTTCCGTTCCTTCGACCCCAGGCGGAATCCGGGGGTATCGGCCTCGATCACGAACGCGGTGACGCCGGCCTTGCCCTTTGAGGCGTCGACGGTGGCGAACACGACATAGCGCGCCGCGTCCCCGGCATTGGTGATCCAGATCTTCGTGCCCGTCAGAACATAGTCCTCGCCGTCGCGACGCGCCGCGAGCGCAAGCGAGGCAGCGTCTGAGCCGGCCCCGGGCTCGGTCAGCGCGAAGGCGCCCAGCTCGCGGCCGGCTGTCATCGGCGGCAGGAGTCGCTGCTTCTGCTCATCCGTCCCGCTGGTGAAGATGCACAGCTGGCTCAGAATGTGAACCGAGAGGCTGACCGCCATGCCCATGTCGGCCGCAGCGATCTCTTCGACCGCCAGCACCCAGGCGAAGGTGCCCATCCCCGCGCCGCCGAGCTCCTCCGGGTACGGCAGACCGGTGATTCCCAGCTCGGCGGCGCGCTCGAAGAGGGAGCGATCATAGTGCTCCTCCTCATCACGGGCGGCGGCTCCCGGTGCAACCTCCCTGATCGCCCAGTCGCGGACCGTGTCGCGGACGCTGCGCTCCTCGTCGCTCAGCGCGAAAGGATCGCGGGTCGGAGCGTGGTCCACCGCCATCAGCCGCTCTTCTTCCCCTGTTCGTCATAGGTGTAAAAGCCCTTGCCGGTCTTGCGGCCCAGGTGGCCGGCGGTGACCATCTGTCGGAGCAGCGGGGCCGCGCGGAACTTCGGATCGCCGAACCCGCGGTACAGGACGTCCATCACGTTGAGCATCACGTCGTTGCCGATGAAGTCGCTCAGCTCCAGCGGCCCCATCGGGTGGTTCAGGCCCAACCTGGCGCCGGTGTCGATGTGCTCGGCCGTGCCGGTGGACTCCATCAGCGCGAAGATTGCCTCGTTGATGAACGGGCCGAGCATGCGGTTCACCAGAAAGCCGGGATAGTCCCTGCTCTCGATCACGGTTTTGCCGAGCTCCTCCGCGAAGGCCGTTGCTGCATCGCAGGTCGCGTCATCGGTCTCGAGTCCGCGGATGATCTCGATCAGGCCCATGACCGGGACCGGCGAGAAGAAGTGGAGGCCGATGAACCGCGCCGGGCGGTCGGTCGCCGTGGCGAGGCCGGTGATGCTGATGCTGCTGGTGTTGGAGGCAAAGATGGCGTCGCTGTCCGCGCTGTGCGTCAGCGCTTCCCATGTCTCACGCTTGACCGATTCGTCCTCGAAGACCGCCTCGATGACGATGTCGTGGCCGGCAGCTGCATCGGTCGCTTCGCTGGTGGAAATCCGGTCGAGGATGGCGCTCGCAGTCGACTGACCGAGCCGCCCTTTGTCGACCTGCCTCTTCAGGTTGCCCGCGATACGCGCGGCGCCCTTCTCGGCGAGTTCGGCGCTCCGGTCCGCGAGCGTGACCTGCTTACCCGCGGCCGCGCTGACCTGCGCGATCCCGTGTCCCATCAGGCCGGCGCCGATCACGAACACGCGTTCTATGCTCATAAGTTCAAAGCGTAGCAGCCGCTGGCGTGCCGAGCCGCCGCCGACGACGGACGGGCGTCGCCATGAGGCTTGCACCGGGTGCACAAACCAAGAAGAGAGCATCGCTTGATGAGCCGATTTCCCACCTTCTCATGCGGTGGGAGCATCGAACCCGATGGAATCGCCCCAATCGGATCGGGCGTCGGAGCGGGAGCGAACCGTCCGGCTTCACGCCAGGTGACCATTGGGCACCCTGACAGGGCTCCCGAGCGTCCTGATTCACGCTGGGCGGGAATCGCGACCGTTCCACGGGTCGTCTTCCGGTGTCGTGCACGCCTCTTGTGATTCTGGGCAGTTCGCGCGCCCGATAGCAGGCGTTCAGCTTCAGTCGCGGTCTACGCCTCGTGGGCGACGACCTGCGCATCGGATAGCAGCAACTCCGCGGCGCTGAATGGATCGACGATGCGGGCAGCAACCTGATCGATCACGTTCTCCCATTGCGGCAGCTCGGACGCAAGGCGGCCCGCCAGGTCGGCCAATGCCCGGCGTACCTGGTTGGCGGCGCGTTCACGGGCCGCGAGCGGTGAACGTGCCTCCGACCGATGCGCTTCGATGGCATCGGCCAACGCGCGGACGCCATCGGCCGTTGTGGCGGTCGTCACAAGCACCTGGGGAGGCGTGCGCTCGACCCGGCCGCCGGCAGTGGAGAGCATGGCGCGCAACTGGCGAGCGGCACGATCCGCACCGGGGCGGTCGCCCTTGTTGACGGCGATGATGTCCGCCACCTCGAGCAGGCCGACCTTGATCGCCTGCACCTCGTCCCCCATCTCGGGCACCTCGACGACGACCGTCGTCTCGGCAAGGCGCGCAACCTCCACCTCGGATTGGCCGGCGCCCACGGTCTCGATCAGCACGGGGTCGTAACCCGCAGCGTCGAGCGCGGCGGCGGCGATCCAGGTCGTTGCGGCGATTCCGCCCAGCTCCCCGCGCGAGGCCATCGAACGCATAAAGACGTCGCGGTCGGCGGCATGCTCCATCATCCTGATCCGATCGCCCAGAATGGCGCCTCGGGTATACGGCGACGACGGGTCGACGGCCAGGATGCCGACGCGCTTCCCGCGTTCGCGCCACTCCGCGACGAGCGCGTTCACCAGCGTCGACTTGCCGCTGCCGGGCGGGCCGGTGATGCCCACGACATGGGCGCCCTTGCCGGCGGCGAGGAGCTCCGGAAACAACGGACGGACCGATGGGTCCCCGTTCTCGATCCGGGTCAGCAGCCGTGCCAGCGGCCGCCGTTCGCCGCTCGCCAGCGCGGCGATCCTCGCGTCGGTCACGAGGATCCGGCGAGAGTCGGCGGAAGCTGCACGGGATCGGTCACGCCGGGCGGTGGACGTGCTCGCGAAAGTAGCGGGCGATCTCGCCGATTGAGGTTCCAGGGCCGAAGATCTCGGCCACGCCGGCCTCCTTGAGCTTCACGACATCGGCATCGGGAATGATGCCGCCGGCTGCCACCAGGACATCGGGCATGCCGCGATCACGAAGCAGCTGCACTGTGCGCGGCAGGAGCGCCATGTGCGCGCCGGACAGGATTGAGAGGCCGACGACGTCGACGTCCTCCTGCTCGGCCGCATCGGCGATCATCTCAGGCGTCTGGCGCAGGCCGGTGTAGATGACCTCGAAGCCCTCGTCGCGCAGTCCGCGCGCGAGCACCTTGGCGCCGCGGTCGTGCCCGTCAAGGCCGGGCTTCGCGATCAGGATGCGGATCGGCGTATCGGTCATGCGGGACCGATTCTACCGGCGCGCTCGATCTATCGATCGTGGTTCACGGGAAGAGGCGCCGCCGTGCCGAATGCTCGATTGATCGAGCACCGATGCGCACGGGCTGCACGCCGGCGGGCCATTCACGTTGCGGCGCGCTCGATCTAACGAGCAAACGACACGCGCTGGCCGCTCCCGCGAAGTTCGCTCGATCTAGCAACTGGCGCTCGACCATGCGATCGATGTCGGTGACGAGCTCGATCTCAACCCCGGGTGATCGCCTCGGTCCGGCGGATGAGCGAGCCGATGCGGCGGACGGCATCGGTTCAGGCTTTGCCGATGAGGCCCATGAACTCGGCGCGGGTTCGGGCATCGCGGCGGAACGTTCCTGTCATAGAAGACGTGACCATGGTCGCCTCGTGCTTCTTCACCCCGCGCATCATCGTGCACAGGTGGGTTGCCTCCACCACGCACGCGACGCCCTTCGGCTCGAGCCGCTCCATCAGGAAGTCGGCGACCTGGACGGTGAGCCGTTCCTGGATCTGGAGGCGCTGGGCGAACATGTCGACGATCCGCGGAATCTTGGACAGGCCGATGACGCGACCGCGCGGCAGGTAGCCGACGTGCGCCTTGCCGATGAATGGCAGGAGGTGGTGCTCGCAGAGCGAAAAGAACTCGACGTCGCGGACGACAACCATCTCGTCGTAGTCGACGCTGAAACACGCGCCGTTCATCAGCGCGTCTGGGTCGACGTGGTACCCCGCCGTCAGCTCGCTGTACATGCGTCGCACGCGCTCCGGGGTGCGCACCAGGCCCTCCCGCGCGGGATCCTCGCCGATCTCAACAAGCAGGTTCCTGACCGACGCTTCGAGGTCGGGGCGCGTGTCAACCATGGGTCGCATGATACGGCCTTGACGATTCTCTCCCCGTCCGCGCCCACCGGTCGCGGTACACTCGCTCGTACCCACCCGATGCCCAGATGAGAGGAGGTTGGACCCCGCCATGAGGCTCCACCCGGCCTCGCGATCGCGACGGATGGGCTTCTCCATGCTTGCCTCCGCCGATCGCCTTGCGGCGGCACTTGAACACCGGCTGGACGACGACTACCACTGGTTCCGATCGATTGCGCCGGGTGGCACGGAGGCCATCGACGCGGTGATCGTCGGGCCTGGCGGGACCTGGACGCTGACCAGCGTTGGCGAACGTGGTCGATTCACGCGGCGCAACGGCCACTGGTACCGATGGAACGGCTCCACCGACTCCTGGGTGCCCTGGGACGCCGCGCCGATCACCACCGCGCGCATGGCCGGCCGCCGCCTGGCCCTCTACCTGGAGCGCGCCGGTCTGCCGGCATCGGTCGAAGCGATCCTCATGCCACCAACGGAGATGGACGTGGTGGTCGAGCCGCGCGAGACAATCGGGCTGTCGATCGAGGCCGATACCACCCGTCTGGCGACGCTGATCAGCGCCGAGGTACGTCTGAGCCAGGCGCAGGTTGACCGGATCGTGACGTTGCTGGATCCGCGTCAACCGCTGCCGCGGCTGGCTCAAGCGACACCCCGCGGGTAAGGCGGGCGTACAGGAGCACGATCACCGCGCCCGCGGCCCAACCCGCAAGCACGTCGGTCGGGTAATGGACGCCCAGCCAGATCCGCGACAGGCCGATCAACAGGATGAGAACCGTCAAGCCGCTAATGATCCCGCGCCTGACATTCAGGGGGAGCCGCGAACGGGTGATGAGGATGGCCAACACTCCGTACGCCACCATCGACAGGACCGCGTGACCGGACGGGAAGCTGAACCCGCGCTCCACGACGATGGACTCGAGCACCTCGGGTCGCTCACGCGCGACGAAGGCCTTCACGGCCTGGGTGAGCGGCGATGCAGCGCCGATGGTGAGCGCGCCGGCCAGTCCGTGCCTCCAAGGACCGATCAGGATCCCCACCAACAGAGTCACGATTGCGATGGCGGTGACCGCACCGGTTGAGCCGAGCTCGGTGATCCAGCGCAGCGGGGCGAAGAATGCCCTCAGGCCCTCCGCGCGCACCATCTCGAGGACGGCGCGATCGAAGGGATCGGTCAGGTCGCTGCCGACCCCGATCGCCAGCAGGACCACGACAGTCACCCCCAGGACGGTCAGCGGTAGCTCGGAGAAGGATCGTGTCAGCATCTGCTCAGTAGCTCACGAAACCGACCACCGTGACCGCCCACACGCCGTAGGCATTCACGGCGATCCCGATCCCGATCGCTATCCGCGCTTCGATCGAGATCGACTGGCGGAAGACCCATCCCAGCATCAGGAGCACCACCGGCAGGACGTCAAGGATGAACCGATACCCGAACTGGGCGAAGCCCGGCGCGCCGTGGAGCACATTCGGAATCAGCGCAAGCCCGATCGCTATCCAACCGTACGCGATGAGCGGCGTGGAGGATCGTGCCTTCACGAGCCACAGGATGATCGGGAGCGTGAGAATCAACGAGGTACCGGTCCAGTTCGGTCGGAACCACGGGAACTCCTCGACGAAGTCGAAACCCCGCATCAGGATGAGGTGAGCGTGTCGCGGGATGTAGTCGATCGAGAGCAGGCCGTTGGCGTACCACGGCTCGTCCAGCACGCCCGGAATCAGTCCGTAGCCGAATTCGAACGGCGTGCTGTAGCGAGCCAGGTTGTACCCGGCGACGAGGATCGCGGGGACAGCGACGCCAGCGACCAATAGCGCACCCGCCCGCAGCTGTTGGCGAGACGGCATCTCGATCCGCGGCGGGAAACGGACCGCGAGATAGAGCGCGAAATAGAGCGGCAGCGTCAAACCCATCGGGAGTCTCGA
>JBPCKH010000073.1:0-8995 GCA_051004475.1 Candidatus Limnocylindria bacterium
CCGTTGTCCATGGAACCTCCTGGGCGGACGCCTTTGCCATGATCGGTCAAGCGCGACCGACCGATGACGCAATTCTCCCACGCTGATCCAAAGAGTGAAATGCCCGGATGCCGTCCCGCATAATCGAGCGATGCCGCGCCGCCCGCCCCGGATCAACGCGTCCGACGAGCTGTTCAGCGCCGAGCCCCCGCCGGGAGCACCGCTCGCCGCTCGCATGCGGCCGCGGACCCTTGACGAATTCGTGGGCCAGGGCCACCTCATCGGCGACGACGGGGCGCTCACCCGGGTCGTGAAGCCCGGCCACCTGCCCTCCATGGTGCTGTGGGGTCCGCCCGGCAGCGGCAAGACGACGCTGGCCCGACTGCTCGCCAATCGGTCCGGCGGATCGTGGCGTCAGCTCTCGGCGGTGAGCTCGGGCGTGGCCGACGTCCGCGCCCTTGTCGCGGAGGCGAAAGCGCTGCGGGAGGCCGGCGGCCGCACCGTCGCCTTCATCGACGAGCTGCATCGATTCAACAAGAGCCAGCAGGACGCGCTCCTCCCGCACGTTGAGGACGGCACCATCGCCCTCACCGGCGCGACCACCGAAAATCCGTATTACGAGATCAACTCGCCGCTCCTGTCACGGATGCGGGTCTACCGCCTGGAGCCTTTGGACACCGATGCGCTTGGCGCAATCGTCGACCGCGCCCTCGCCGATGCTGACCACGGGCTGGCCGGCCGTGTCGGCCTCAGCGAGGAAGGACGGGCGACGCTGCTCGACCTGGCCGGTGGCGACGCGCGCAGTGCGCTCAACATTCTGGACGCGGCAGCCGCCGTCCTCGACGATGACGTGATCATCGGCCCGGAGGGCGTCGCCGAGGCCGCCCAGCAGCGGCTGCTTGCCTACGACCGAGTCGGAGATCAGCACTACGAGGCGGCATCGGCCTTCATCAAGAGCATGCGCGGCAACGATCCGGACGCGGCGCTGTACTGGTGCGCGTCGATGGTCGCGGCCGGGGAGGATCCGACCTTCATCGCGCGGCGAATCGTGATTGCGGCGTCCGAAGATGTGGGCAATGCCGATCCGCGCGCGCTCCAGGTCGCTGTGGCAGCCATGGCCGCAGTGGAAATGATCGGCCTGCCCGAGGCGCAGTACGCCCTGGCGCAAGCGGCTGCCTATATAGCGTCAGCCCCAAAGTCCAACCGCGCAGGGGCGGCGTACTTCGCCGCACTGGCCGAGATACAGGAGCATGGCCGGCTCCCCGTGCCGTTGCACCTGCGGCCATCGTCGCATCGGCGCCTGGCGCGTGAGCACGGCTACGGCAAGGGCTACCTCTACCCGCACGACTATGACGACGCCGATGTCGACCAGGAGTACCTGCCTGATGGGCTGATTGGCCGAGTCTTCTACGAGCCCTCCGAGGAGGGGCTCGAGCTGAAGATCGGCGAGCGGCTCCAGCGCCTTCGGCGCCGTCGGCTGGAGGAGCGCCGGGGTCGCAGCGCCAAGCACGACCGCTGATGCTTGACCCGGGAGGGCAGCGACATTTGGTCGTTGCGCGTCGATCGCGGCCCCCGATCTGGCCTGGCAGCTCCTAAGCAACGCGCTGCCGCGGATCGCGTCTGGCGTCGACGACGTTGCCATCCATCGACCACATCGATACTAGGTGGCTCCCGCACGTCCCACGGTGGTTCGTGCATACACGCCGAGCGTGATTTTTCACTGGCTCGATGTCTCAAGCCGCGGGTTGTCGGCTGCGTAGCATCGATCCCATCAATGGATGGCAACTTCCTCGGTGAAGGTTGACAGCGCATCCATGGCATGTATAGTGCCGATAGGTTATATAACCTGAAAGTGATGGAATGCACGAGCCCGACTCCCTCAGCACGACGTTCGCCGCCATTGCCGATCCGACCCGGCGGGCGATCCTGGCCCGTCTCGCCACTGGCGAGGCATCGGTCAAGGACCTGTCCGCTCCCTTCGACATGAGCCAACCCGCGATTTCCAAGCACCTGCGAGTGCTCGAGCGGGCCGGGCTCATCGAGCGGGGACGGCAGGCGCAGTGGCGACCGCGCCGGCTTCGAGCCGGCCCTCTGCGGGACATCAACGACTGGGTCGGTCAATACCGCCGACATTGGGAGGAGAGCTTCGAACGGTTGGACGCTTATCTCCGCGACGTACAGGACAAGGAGCATGGAAATGGAGACAACGATGACCGCGACACGAATCGATCGTGGTAGCACGGAGACGACGAACGTCTACTCGCAGGGCGGCGACCTGGTGTACGAGCGCACCTTCGACGCACTGCGTGACCAGCTCTGGAAGGCCTTCACCGATCCCGATCTCATCCCTCGATGGTGGGGTCCCCATGGCACCACCACCACCGTCGCCGAGATGGACGTTCGCGTGGGCGGCGCGTGGCGATACGTCAGTGCAGCACCGGATCGTGACGACGTGATCTTTTACGGAGAGTTCCTCGAGATCGAGCCACCCGAGCGCATCAAGTGGACATTCATGTTCGACGTCGAGGGCGTCGGAACGCAGGGAGGCCCGGAGACGGTCACCTTCGAAGAGATCGACGGAAAGACGAAGTTGACTGCCATCTCGCACATGGGATCGCCCGAGATCCTTGAAGGAGTATTGGCGACCGGCATGGTCGGCGGCGCGATCGAGACCTACGACCGCCTCGAGGCGCTGCTGGCCGAAGCCTGACAACGTCGGCGGCCGGGCATCCCGCGTTGGATGGGTGCCCGGTTCCGTCCGAGCGGCGCGCAGGAGGACCGATGACCGATGAAGCGCGCGAATGCCGCGTGACAGGATCGGCGCGTGCGATCTGTCTGATGAATCGAGCGCCCGGGTGCGTGAAATGGCGCGCCGGCGTGAGGCTTTCGCGTGCGGCCGCTCGCTACTTCGAGCACCTGACGCGCGCGATGGGGCTCCTGTGAACAACGCTCGATTCGTCGAGCGTGAGCGACCGGGCGGCGGTCAGCCGGTGAGGTTGAGCGCCGTAAAGGCGAGCCACGCGAGGAGCAGGAGCACCACCATGATGGCGGTCAGGATGCCGATGTTGCGCAGATCGCGCTCGACGTAATGGTATTCGGCGCGCTCCCGCGTGGTGAGCGTGGAGGCTCCACTCGCGAAGGCCGGTGTCGAAGATCGGCGCGGCGGATCGAGCGAGATGGCCTCGCGCGCATCGGGCGTGCCAACCGGCGGGACTGCGTTGGCGGGGTCCAGCGGGCCGGCCGGCGGCGGCGGGGTGGCCGGTCGCGGCGCGCGCGGAACGTTGCGCTGTCGGGCCTTGCGGCTGGCGGCCTTTCCGACTCGGCGGGCCATCGGTACCTCGTTTCATGCTGATCGAACGGCAGGCCGCGGCCCGGTGGAAGGCCGCGGGACCGCTATGATACCGCCGAATTGATCACTGATCTCAACCGCCTTCTCGCCGACAACCTCGTCATCGCCTTCGCCGTGCTAGCCGGGCTCGTGCTGCTGCTGCTGATCGGCTTCCTGGTCCAGAGCGCTCGAATCCGACGAGCGGTGCGCACATACCGTGAGCTGGTGCGCGACCAGAACGGCGGCACGCTGCATGATCGGCTCGTGGGCAGTGCCGATCAGGCCGTGCGGGCAGGGGAGCGGATGAACGAGATCGAGGCCATGCATGCCGTTATCGAGCAGCGAACCCGTCGCAGTCTCCAGCACATCGGCCTGGTCCGCTACAACCCGTTCGATGACACCGGGTCCGATCAGAGCTTCGTGATCGCGTTGCTTGACGATCAGCGTGACGGCATCGTGATCAGCAGCCTCCACGGACGGGCCAATACGCGGATATTCGCCAAACCCGTCGCTGACGGGGAATCGCCCCACAACCTATCAGATGAAGAGTCGCAGGCCATCAGGGTCGCTCTCGAGGGGACGCGCTCCGGGTGACGATCGGGGCCATCGACCCCGACCAGCGACACGTGGCGCAGCGCCTCGTGCTCCTCGCGCTTCGCCGCTTTCATCGCGAGCAGCCGCTCTCGGTTGACCTGCGCATGGACGCGCTGGTCACGCGCGTGACGGAGCTCGCGGAGAAGCGACCGCCGAGCAAACACCGAGGCGGCGCAAAGCTCGGTCTTGCCGAAGCCGAGCTACGCCGCGTGATCGACGACCTCGTGTCCGACGGCACGCTGGTTCGCGATGGACGCCGCATCCGCCTCGCCGATGCGGAGACCGGCCTCGATCCGGAGATGGCGGAAAAGGTGGCCACGCTGCTCGCCGGCCTGCGTGCCGCCGGCGCCGAGCCGCCACGCATCGACGGTATCGCTGCCCGGCTCGGGATTCCGCCGACCGTGATCGACCAGTTGCGCACCGGCGGCCAACTGCGCCAGATCGCGCCGGGGATCGACTACCCCGCGGACGTGTGGTCGGCGTTGCGTGCCAGAGTTGGGGGCATGCCGGGAACCATCACCATTGCCCGCCTTCGCGACGAGCTGCGCACGAGCCGCCGCCACGCCGAGGCTATCCTGGCCGCGAGTCACGGGCCGCAGGCAACTCGGCCGCGATTCCGGCCCCGATCCCAACGCGACAGGCGGTCCGTCCGATAACGTTGGCAACCGAAGCGGCTCGATGGCTGCCGTTCCGCCGGGGGATCATCGCCGCAAGCTCGCCCAAACCCATGGTTGCGCGACGGATCTGAAGGTACCAGGACCATCGGTGCGCATCGTCAACGCCCTAACTCCACTGGACCTCACCTTTCTGTCGCGTCTGCCCACCGAAGGCTGGTAAGGAAGTACTGCGTCCCCGTACCTTGATTGCACTTCATCCCGTACTGATGCGGAATGGTGACATCAACGCAGCAACCAGGGGGCTACCAATGAATCTTCTTGCGACACACTCCAACATGTCGGCCATGCAGCGCGTTCTTGCCCTGCTTGCCATCGTATCGATTGCGTTTTCCAGCGCTGCCCTCATCGGGCCTGCCGTGGTGTCCGCCGACGCCAACGGAAACAACGGCACACTGAAGGTCCACGAGTTCGGCACGCCGTCTGGCACCGAGTCGAACGATCCCAAGGTCTGCAACTTCAACTTCGAGGGCTTTGGCTTCGATGTTGGCCAGACCGGCTATATCGTCATCGAGGGCCAGGGACAGACGAGCGGCACGTTCGATCTCATTGAGTTCGGGCCCACAAATGACGATGGCTATGCTGAGACGGCGTATCAGACGCTCCCCGACGGCCATTACAAGGCGACCCTGTATGGGAAGGACACCGGCCAGACGGGCGTGGATCTGACTGACGAGAAGGCGAAGTCCAAGGTCTTCAAGGTCGACTGCGTCATCGCCGCCGAGCCGACGCCGACCCCGACGCCGACCGCGTCCCCGACGCCGACCGCGTCCCCGACGCCGTCCCCGACGCCGTCCCCGACGCCGACCGCGACCCCGACGCCGACCGCGACGCCGACCGCGACCCCGACGCCGACTCCTGATGAAGGCGAGGCAGGCGGCACCCCGACCCCGACCCCGTCCGCCGTGGTCAATGCGACCCCGACGCCGACCCCACGCGAGGGCGAGTTGGGCGGCAACCCGACCCCGCGTGGTGGAGTTCAGAGTGGGCTACCAGACACCGCCATGCAGGCCGAGTCGAGTGCGAGCGGGCCGATGCTGCTTGCCCTGCTGCTCGTTGCATCATTGGGCAGCCTTGGATTCGTGAGCTTCCAGGCCGCACGGGTTCGCACCGACCGGTAGTCAGCGACGTTCGAACGATGTCGGACCAACGGACGACCGTTCCACACGGATTCGGTCCAGGTCCCGGCAGCGACGGGGTAGGGGTTCGCCTCTGCCCCGTCGCTTGCGTCCGACCGACGGACGGTCGGAGCCAGGGCGGCCGACTGAATCCCGACCGACTCGATGAGGTCGACCGAGCCCTGCGACGTCGCGGCGCGTCATCCAGATCTGCCGCACCCACTCCTGAGCATCGTGGTCCGTCCAACGCGCGACGGTCAAAGCGTCCCACCAGGGCGGATCGATAGCCTCGGCCATTTCGACACCGGAAGCCAGGAAACGAAAGGCTGTTCGCACCGCCTCGCGCGAACCGTGATGGGCGGCGCATTCGCCTCGCCCAGGCGAAGACCGGCCTCGACCCCGAGATCGCTGAGAAGGTTGTGACGCTGCTCGCAGGCCTGCGGGCCGCCGGAGCCGAGCCACCTCGTGTCGACGGCATCGCCGCCAGGCCTGGGATCCCGCCGACGGTGATCGACCAGCTGCGGACGGGCGGACGGCTGCGCCAGATTGCTCCGGGAATCGACTACCCCGCGAAGGTGTGGTCGGCCCTTCGTGCTCGCGTGACGGGCATGCCGGGCACCATCAGCATCGCTCGGCTGCGTTGTGAGCTGCACGCCACCCGTCGGCATGCCGAGGTTATCCTGACCGCCGTCAATTCGTCAGCACGTCGACCTCGGTTCCGGCCGCGATCGCAACGCGGCGGCAGGGCGGTTCGCCAGGGTTCTCCCGGCCTCGCGGAGCACCAGCATGAGGACACCAGCCCCGTTACTGATCAACACTCAGGCGGCCATCATCGCGCCACCACGCATACAACTGACCCAGGTCGTCATTCCGGGAGACCGCGCGCGCCAGGATCGGCTCAGGTTCGACTTCGACCGACCATACGAGTGTTGCCTGACCACCAGTGTTGATGTAGCAGAGGACTCTGCCGGCCGCAGGCCCCAGCCGCCACTCGCCATATCCTTCCGCGCTCCCGCTGCATCCAGTCGGTGCAAGGCCCAGCCGTCCGGCGAGCCCCAGGAAGACGGCGTCCACCTCCGCCGCGCCGCCGATCTGTTCGTCGCCTTGGCCCATGCCACCCTCGAACTGGCTCGCCGGGCTGGGGACGTAGAAGAGGATCTCGTCGGGTTGGTTCACCCCGGAACCACCAGGGCAGCGCACACTCGCCGCGACAGCCATGGGCCTCATTCCGTCGCCATGGAACTTCATGAGTCGCGGAAGCTCGTCCTCATCGGCTCGCACGCACGCTTGGACGTCGACGTTCAACCTCGCGAGGAGCACGACCTCGGCTTCGCTCGGAAATGGACCTTCCGTGGCGCCCGGCGCGTCGCTGGCGCTTGGTGACGACGCGGCAGGTGAGGCAGAGGACGCCGAACCGGCGGTCGTCGCACCTGCGGAGGCGGTGGGCGGCCGCGCGAAAATGGTGTCCGCGGCCGGGGACCAAGTGTCGAAGGAGGTCCAGGCCGCGACGGTAAGCACCGCGACGGCGGCTGCGACGATCGATCCCACGAGAAGCAGCCGCGTAGATGACCGTCGCGGGCCGGTCCTGGCGTTTTGCGCCGCCACTCGGAACAACCGCATCGGCTCCGCGATTCCCTTGAGCTTCCTGGAGCCGACGGGCATGAACGCAACTTCGAGGTAGCCTCTGACGAGGCCACGCACCGTCTCCGTGACCAGCAGTTCGCCGGGTGCAGCTGCCGAGCACACACGGGCGGCGATGTTGACCGCGGAGCTGACGATGCCCTGCTCGCCGTCAACAGTTTCGCCAGCGTGGATGCCGATGCCGACCCGAATCGCTGCCTCGCCAGGCTCCGCCGCCATCGCATCGGCGCTCTCAAGGATCGCGAGGCCCGCGGTGACGGCGGATCCGACCGCAGTGAAGACGACGTAGAAGCTGTCGCCCTCCGTTCGAATCTCGGCGCCTTCGAAGCGAGCGATCGCTTCACGGACCAGCGCGCGGTAGCGCGCAAGCAGCCGGGTCGCCGCGTCATCACCGTACCGTTCGCTATAGCGCGAGTAGTCGCGCAGGTCCGCGAACAGGAATCCACGCGTCTGACGTGCGGTGCTCACAACCGACATCATATTCGGCCGCCTGCCCTGACCGGGCCGCAGCCGACGGCGCGCCGCCATGGCTCAGTAATGCGACAGGCGAGCTGTCCGGTAAGCGATTGACGCCGGACGGGCTGGCGAAGGTCATCGGACGGCGCGCTGAGCAGGCCGGAGTACCGGCCATCCACTTGTACCAGTTCCGGCATGGCTTCGCTCACCGCTGGCTTCCGACCGGGGGATCGGAGGGGGACCTCATGAAGCTGGCGGGTTGGCGCAGCAGGGACACGCTGGCGCGCTACGGCGCCTCTGTGGCGACCGAGCGGGCGATTGACGCCCACCGCCGCCTGTCGCCCGGAGATCGGCTGTGAATCCGACCTTGATCTTCGCCGGCCACACCGGCAGCTATGGCCGCGCCCTTGATCTTCGCCTGGGGCGTACAGCGCCCCGACCTCTTCGGGCGAGTCCGTGCTCTTGGCGACGCGATCGAACAGGCAGGCGTGCATCCTGAGGACTGGCCCTATGCGCGCGACACCGCTACGGCGGCGACGTGGAGCCTGGCCATGCAGTTCTTGCGCGTTCAGTACGGAGCTGAATACGTGGTGCGCATGCTGAAGGAACGCTGGGCAGCCGACCGCCGTTCGCGCACCAGTCGCAGGGGCGGGCCAGCCGGACAGCGAGCCGTCACGACCACGCAGATTTGCGAAGCTCGCGCGAGCTTGATCGCTGAGAGTGAGCAAGCAACCGAGTTGCGCAATGTCACCAAGGAAAACGTGGCCGATCGACTGAAGGTTTCGGTAGACACGATCGACCGGGTGTGCCACGACGCTGACTACTTATAGCAAGCTCGTTCGCACCTAACCAATATTCTGCCCTCATTTGTGCGGGATTCTGCCCCTTCACAGCGCTATGGCACCAGTGAATCATCGGGGCCATGGATTCCTCAGCAGCGCTTCGGGGTCGAATCGGGGCTTCACGCGACGCACGATCCGCGGGTCACGACCGCCAATGCGCGCGCTTCCTCGCTCGTTTCGAGGATGAGGTAGATCCAGGCGGGACGCTCGACGCGGTCGAACGTGGCAGGCGCGCTCAAATGGCGCGGAAGGCGTACTCGCTCGGCTTGCCTATCGATCGGCTCTGGCTCGCTCTAAGAAGAGGACGCCCGCCCCGGCAAAGGCGGACGCGCTGGGTGCTGATCGAGATGCAGTCGATCGACG
>JBPCKH010000074.1:0-10949 GCA_051004475.1 Candidatus Limnocylindria bacterium
CACCTTCAGCACATATTCCCCGACAACGGCGCGCAGCACGGTACGTTGTCGATCCGTCAGGTCGATGGTCGGACGGATCGGCGTCCCGCGATCCCGGTATCGTTGACGTTGATGCGCCATGACCGACCTCCCGGTTTGCCTGATTGGCACTCTCCGGTTGAGAGTGCCAAACCAGCGATGACGGCATGGTACCGCCCTTCCAAAGCAGGTGTCAACGCCGCGCGGCGGTGTCTGACGGAACCGATGCGAGCAGAGCGCGCATCGCGGCACCCGTGCTTGCCGTTTGACGGCTCCTGAACAGGAGGGGGCGGGCGGGCTCAGGCACGCAGGAACGCCACGAGCGCCTCTGATGCGAGCAGTCGCCCGACCGCAGAGAGCCTGATGACATCGTCGCCAACCTCGATGAGCGCACGGTGCCTGGTCTCCGCCACCGCTGCCGCGTACAGCTCGGCAGGATCCACATCGAATTCCCGCTTGAACGCGGAGCGGCTGACGCCATCGATTCGGCGCAGACCCAGCGCCATCGCTTCGAAGGCGCGAGTCCCGGCGTCCAACTCCTCCCTTCCGGCAACCGGACGCTCTGCCGCTTCGACGACCTCGAGGTAGCGGTCGAGATCACGCTCATTCCAGGACCGCTCCGCGTCTCCGTCGTACGAGTGTGCCCCCGCGCCGATGCCGGTGTAGGCGCTCCGCGCCCAGTAGGCGGAGTTGTGGCGGCTCTCGCGATCCGGTCGCGCCCACGAGCTCAACTCATAGTGGCGATGGCCCGCAGCCTCGAGCATCTCTTCGGCCAGCCGATACTGATCGCTGGCAAGGCCCTCATCCTGCCGTTTGACCACGCGGTTCCGCCAGCGTAATGCTCCGGGTCTCGGCGGGGCGGCCCACTCGTCCGGGGCCAGCGCCACCTGGAGTGCGTAGCAGCTCACGTGGTCCGGCTCCAACGCAACCGCCCGTCGCAATCCGTCGCGCCAATCGTCAAGCGACTGTCCCGGAATGCCATAGATGAGATCGATGCTGATGTTGTCGAAGCCGGCGGCGCGCGCCTCATTGAACGCCGTGCGTGCCTCGAGCGCGGTGTGCCCGCGCGCAAGTGCCGTCAGCTCGGCATCTCGCAAGGACTGCACGCCGAGGCTCACGCGATTCACCCCGGCAGCCCGCAGGCCGGTCCAGTCCGGCGTCTCACGCCCACTCGGATTGGCCTCCACGGTGACCTCCTCGAGGATTACGCGATCCCATCGGTCCATTGCCGTCGCCATCACCTCGCCTACCTGGTCGCCGGTCAGCAGCGAAGGCGTGCCGCCGCCGAAGTAGATCGTGCGCAGCTCGCCGGGCGCCGGACGCAGCATCAGCTCGCCCAGGAGTCCACCAACGTAGCGTGGGATGTCGTCCGCCCGACCTCCGATCGTCACGAAGTCGCAGTATGCGCACACCAGCCGGCAGAACGGAACGTGCACGTAGAGGTGGTGGGGGCGTGTGTCCATCGACGTGCCACGCTACCACCGTCGGTTTGGACAGGCTCACCGATGAAACACCTGACGAGATCGGCGTCCCGTGAGGCTCAGATCGGGCGTTGGCGAAGGCGCCCGCCAGCGAAGGCGAAGAGCGACATGGTGACCGCGAAGTGGCCGACGATGGCGGGAATGATCGAGCCGGTCTCGACCGTCGCGACGCCGGCCGCCCAGCCGAGGATGACCGAGCCCGCCAGGAAATACCAGTCGCGGTCGCGCCACAGGCGCCGGTGTGCGAGTCCGTAGACGAGGGCCTGAACCGCAATCGCCCAACCGACGTCCAGCCCCGCGAACAGGAGCATGCCCAGCACGATGGAGCGGAACTGGAGCTCCTCGCTGATGGCGTTGGCGGCGGCCCCCAGGACCCGCGTCGGCAGCAGCTCGATCGGCAGCGGCAGGATGCTTCCGTAGCGCAGGAATGCAAGCGCCACCCCGTTGAGCAGCGCGATCGCGATAAAAATGAGCATCACCGGAGGGACGCTGTCCGCGCTCCCGCCGGTCAGGAAGAGCTGCTCCCGGCCGGACGGCAGGATGATGGCGATCCCGACCGCAAAGCCGATGACCAGGATGTAGTAGCTGACCGGTCCCATCCACGGCGTGCGGTAGCGGAAGTAGTCCGAGCGCGTGATCCGGTCGGAGTCGAAACGGAGCAGGACCAGGAAGAGGGTCAGCCCCAGCGCAATCGCGAGGCGCAGCGAGTCGAAGAAGGTCATCCGGCGGTCTCGTTCATGCGCAGCACGGCGAGGAAGGCCTCCTGCGGAATCTCGACCGAGCCGATCCGCTTCATCCGCTGCTTCCCTTCCTTCTGCTTCTCGAGCAGCTTGCGCTTGCGCGTGATGTCACCTCCGTAGCACTTGGCGAGCACGTTCTTGCGCATGGCCCGGATCGTCTCGCGGCTGATGATATGCGAGCCGATGGCGGCCTGGACCGGCACTTCGAACATCTGCCGCGGGATCAGCTCGGTCAGCTTCTCCACCAGGGCCTTCCCGGACCGATAGGCGTTGGACCGATGCACGATCAGGCTGAGGGCATCGACCGGCTCGCCGCTGACGAGCACGTCGAGCTTGACGAGGTCGCCGGGCCGATAGCCGATGTACGTGTAGTCAAGGCTCGCATAGCCCGACGATCGGCTCTTGAGCTGGTCGTAGAAGTCGATGATGAGCTCACCGAGCGGCATCTGGAAGTGCATGTTGACGCGCTTGGGATCGAGGTACTCCATGTTTTGGAACTCGCCTCGGCGCGTGGTGGCAAGCTCCATGAGCGGACCGATGTAGTCGGTCGGCGTGATGACCTGCGTCGAGACCCACGGTTCGCTGATCCGGTCGATCTCGCCCGGTCCCGGCATCTGTGCCGGGTTGTCGACCACCAGCTCGTCCGCGGCGTGATGAAGCTTGACGCGGTACTCCACGCTCGGCGCAGAGGCAATCAGATCGAGGTTGAACTCGCGCTCGAGGCGCTCCTGCGTGATCTCCATGTGGAGGAGGCCGAGGAATCCACAGCGAAAGCCGAAGCCCAGCGCGGCCGACGATTCAGGCTCGTAGACAAAACCGGCGTCGTTGAGATGCAGCTTGTCCAGCGCGTCGCGCAGCTCGGGATAGTCATCGCCGCGCAGCGGGTAGATGCCGGCGAAGACGAGCGGGAGGGGCTCCTTGTATCCCGGGAGCGCTCTCTCGGCCGGTCGCGCGGCGATCGTCAGGGTGTCGCCGACCTGCACCTCCCGGATGCTCTTCAGCCCGGTCGCCACGTAGCCGACCTCCCCCGCCACGAGCCGCTTGGTCGGCACCGGCTGCGGTCGAAAGTAGCCGAGCTCCAGGATCTCGGACTCTGCGCCGTTCGCCAGGAAGCGGATCCGATCGTGATCATGCAGCGTCCCCGCCGCCAGGCGCACGTAGGCCACAACGCCCTTGTACTGGTCGTAGTGGCTGTCGAAGACGAGCGCCGCCAGCGGCACGCTTGCATCGTGCGCGGGAGGTGGCACGCGCTCGACGATCGCATCGAGGATCTCGCGCACGCCGATGCCCTCCTTGGCACTGGCGAGAAGGACCTCCTCCCGCGGGATGGCGAGCGTCTCCTCCAGCTCATTGAGAACCATCTCGGGATCGGCGGATGGGAGGTCGATCTTGTTGATCACCGGGATGATGACCAGGTCCTGGGCCATCGCGAGGTGGACATTGGCGAGCGTCTGGGCCTCGATGCCCTGGCTGGCGTCGACGACGAGAATGGCGCCTTCGCAGGCCTGAAGGGACCGGCTCACCTCGTAGGTGAAATCGACGTGACCCGGCGTATCGATCAGGTTGAGCGCATAGGTGTGGCCGTCGGTGGCGTCGAAGTGGACGCGCACGGCGCGGGCCTTGATGGTGATCCCCTTCTCGCGCTCCAGATCCATCGAGTCGAGCACCTGCGACTGCATCAGCCGCTTGTCGATCGTGTTCGTCACCTCGAGCAGGCGATCGGCCAAGGTGGACTTCCCGTGGTCGATATGCGCGACTATGCTGAAGTTGCGGATGCGCTCCGGGGGGATCACGGGGCGGAAGTCTAGCCGAGTGCGGAGATCGGCATGGACCGCGGGCTAAGGAGCGGGGGTCTCGGACGGTGCCTCGGCACTCTGGCCATCGGCCTCGTCCTCTGCCTCGGCCGGAGGCTGGACAGCCGCGACGGCAGGAGTCGGGCCGGTCAGCGTGATGCCGTTCACGGGCCGATAGTCACTGAACCACGTGTTCTGATGCACCACCGTCCCGTCGGCCGCGGTCACCGTGCGTGAGACCGATACATCGAACCCATCGTGCGGATACTCGACGCGGCGTGCTGAGCCGGGGGCAAGGTCCCTGCTGACCTGGGTTGTCTCGATCGCCCCGCGCTGGTTGGTGATGTATGGATCGCTGATGGCCACCGTCCGGCCGTTTGGCACGCTCCACATCTGGAACGTGACCTGCCCCGGTGAGCCGAAGCCGCGAATGACGATCGGATGCTCAGTGTCATTGCGGAAGGTCAAGTCCTTGACCGAGTCATCGACGATGGCCACGGTGGCGTCGAGACCGGTCGGATAGCGGTCGATGTAGTAGTAGTGGTTGTCACGCTCGCCGATCTCCAGGCCAAAGCGCATGGCGGCGTTGAACAGCGTCGTCGAGGTCGAGCAGATACCGCCCGCCAGAGCCCCCCGCGCCACGCTACGTCCGTTGATGATGGCGCCGCCGTAGGTGTAGCCGCGCTCCGTCGTCACCGGACCGATGCCGCCCCAGAAGCTGAACCACTCACCCGGCGCGAGGTTGTAGCCGTCGATGTCCCAGGCTCCGATGCTGATGTTCGCCCCGAAGCCGTTGCCATCACCCGGGACGTACGTGGTCGTCCACGAAGTGACAAGCTGCATCTGCGGGAGCATCTCCTCTGCCTCGGCGGTCGTGAGGGCCGGTTCGATAACGCTCACGGTAAGGGCAAGCGACCCAATGTTCGCGCCACGTCCACGTCGATCGAGCGCGGCCAGCAGTGCCTGCTGAGTTCCGACGATGTCCAGCTCGCGTCCGTCCTGCCCGGCGGTCACGCCACCGAGGCCGCCGCCCGCGACTACGCCGATGCGCGCGTTGATCGCGTCCTGGTCGACCGCCTCGACGAAGCCTGCAATGGCAGCAGTCACCGCAGCCTCGTCAACGTGCAGGGCGTACGCAGCTTCGGAACCTGGACCGAAGCTCAGCCACGAAGCGATGGTCTCCGAGGAGAGCGAGAGCGGCTCACCGTCCTCGCCCGCTCCGGGAATCTCGAGCGCCATGGCCTCGACCGTCGAACGCGCGGCCTGGGCAACGCCTTCGGCCTCGGCGGTCGTCACCGCGGGCGGGACGATGGTGGACACCACCTCAACCCGAACGTCCGCCGGATCGATCGAGTCGATGGCCGCGGCGATCCTATCGTGGACGGCTGCGGCATCCACGCTCAGACCTGCTTCCGACGGTACGACCATGAAGACGGAGCCCTCGGCGACCACGGACGCATCGCCTGCGGGAACGGTGAGCTGATCCGCAATGCGTCTGGACACCTGCTCAAGGGCGACCGGATCATAGGCCTGGACGACGACGGGCAGGACCGTGGGGTGCGCGAGACTCCGGAGGCGCGCCAGGCCATCGGCGAGCAGGTTTCCATCTCGACCGATACCGAACGCCGCGTCGATCATTACCCCGGTCTCGTATCGGCGGCCGATGTCGGCGTACGGGACGGCGATCTCCTCCTCGCCGATGACGAGCACCGCCTTCCCGCTCGTGAGGGACGGAAGCTCGGCGGTGAGGCGCGCGGCGGCGGCATCCGGGGTCAGCCCGCTGACCTCGACGCCACCGACGGATACGGCGGAAACGATGGTGCGGGCCGACGCGACGCCCATGCCAGCCGACACCGCGGCGGCGATGAGCAGCCCCAGGACGAGGGTGGCACCGAAGCCGATGAGCGTGGCGCGACGGGCCGGCGGCGTGGCCACCGGGCGCATCAGGCGGCCGGGCAGTGTCATCGTTGTCATGGCGTCGTACGAGGAGACGCGTGGGCTTGCGCGTTCGTTACGACCGTCACGCTCGTCCGAGATGGCGCAGCGGACGTCTCCCCTTGTTTGTCTCCCTCATGTCCAAGCTCGAGCGGCGGGCAAGCGCGGCGGCATTGGTGGAGCGGATTGTCGCGGTTTCTCGACCGATTGTCGAGTGCGGGTCTGCCCACGATTCGTCACCGCTGCTATACTCTCGCCTCCATCGCGCTCCTGTGAGCGTTTCTCCGTGTGTGCAACACCGACTCGAGTTGAGGATTCCACGTGGCAAGAACGGCCCGAACCTGGAAGGGCGCGCGCACGCCCTCCGCCCTGAAACGCGTGCGCCAGTCACTTCGCCGCCGCGCCGTGAACCGCCGAACACAGAGCGAGGCGAAGACCCTTGTGCAGCGGGCGTCCGACATCGCCCTGGGACGGTCCACCGGCGACGGCCCCGCCGCGGTGACTGCCGCGATCAAGGCACTCGACAAAGCCGCCGAGAAGGGCATCATTCATCCGAACAATGCCGCGCGCCGCAAGAGCCGCCTCATGACCAAGGCCAACGCGGCACACCTGCTTGACGGCGTCGAGACCAGCACGCCGACCGCGGCCAAGAAGCGAACGACAGCCAGCAAGACTGCGCAGCGCAAGAAGGTTGCCGCCTCCAAGGCATCGAAGGCTGCAGCTGGCAAGGCCACGGATCGCCCGCGAACCGCCGCAGGCAAGGCCAAGGTTGCGGTGACCCGCGCCAGCCGTGATGCTGCCGCAGCGCGTCGGCGCGCGAAGAGCAGCGACGAGGGCGACAGCTCCGAGAGCTGACCGGCGTCACACCCGCGAACCCCCGTCAGCGTCGGCGGCGCACCTTCCAGATGTGCTCGAGCGGCCAGCGTCGAGCCCAGTCGCGGGCCGGCTCGTCGTAGTAGGTGCTCGTCGCATCCGCGGCCGGCCGAAGCTCGACCAGGTCCTCGACCACGAAGCCGTTACGGGTGAAAAGCCGAATCCACTCGCCGTATTGCAGCTGGAATTCGGCATGGGCGGCGTCTCCGAGATCGACCCGGTGCATCCCGAAGTAGCCATTGGCCAGTCGCTCGATCGGTCCATCACTGCCGCCTGGCCAGCAGGCCTCCGCGACAGGCGTGTGCATGCTGAAGGCGAGAAGGCCGCCGTCACGCAGCAGCCGAGCAGTTTCCGGGACCGTCACATAAGGATCGGCGAACACCATGGCTCCGTGGTCGCAGAAGATGATGTCCAGGCTCGCGTCGGGCAGCGGCACCGCCTCGGCGCTGCCGAGGATCAGTGGGAAGTCGACGCCCGCCGCTCCCATGAGCCGCGCAGCGTGATCGAGCTGTCGCTGCGACAGATCGAGGCCGAGGGGATGCGCCTCACGTCCGGCGAGCACGATCGACCACTGCGCCGCCCCGCAGCCGAGCTCCAGCACGTCACGGCCCGCGACCTCGCCGAGAATGTTCAGCTCGTGCTCGGGGATCTGCCACACGCCCCACGCCGCGCCGTGCACCGCCAGCTGCGGGCCGTGATCCGCCTGGTAGGTATCGGCGTAGTCGTCCCAGAAGGCACGGTTCAGCGCCACGTGCTCACTCGGCTCGCGACGATCGCCCACGCGCGCGCTCAGTCCCTGGCGGTTGGCCGACTCGGACCGATGGCGGCGAACGCCTCCACGCCCGCGTAGACGGCCGCGTCACCGAGCTCCTCCTCGATCCGCAGCAGTCGGTTGTATTTCGCGATCCGCTCGGAGCGGCTGATCGAGCCTGTCTTGATCTGGCCGGTGTTGAGCGCGACGGCAAGATCGGCGATGGTGGTGTCCTCGGTCTCGCCGGACCGATGACTGATGACCGCGGTCCAGCCCGCGCGGTGCGCCATCTCGACCGCCTCGATCGTCTCGGTCAACGTGCCGATCTGGTTCAGCTTCACGAGGATGCTGTTGGCGGCACGCTCCCGAATGCCTCGCGCCAGGCGCTCGGTGTTGGTGACCAGCAGATCGTCACCGACAAGCTGGATTCTCTGGCCGAGGCGCTGGGTTAGCGCGGTCCAGCCGTCCCAGTCGTCTTCGGCCAGCCCGTCCTCGAGGCTGACGATCGGATAGCGTTCGACCCAGTCGGCCCAGAAATCGATCAGCTCGTCTCCGCTGAGCACGCGATCCTCCCGCGCAAGCGAGTAACGGCCATCGGTATAGAGCTCCGTGCTGGCGGGGTCGAGCGCGATCGCGATCTGGTCGCCGGCGGTGTAGCCCGCGCGCTCGATCGCGGCCAGCACGGCGGCAATGGCATCCTCGTTCGTACCGAGGCTGGGCGCATACCCACCCTCGTCACCCACGGTCGTGGCCATGCCTTCCTCGTGGAGCAGCGTCCCCAGGGCGTGAAATGTCTCGGCCGCCCAGCGCAATCCTTCGCGGAACGAGGGAGCGCCCAGCGGCGCGATCATGAATTCCTGGAAGTCGGTCGAGTCGATGGCGTGCTTGCCACCGTTGAGGATGTTGACGAGCGGGACCGGCAGCGTCCTCGCACCCGCACCACCCAGGTATCGGTACAGCGGCAGGCCGACCGCATCGGCCGCGGCGTGGGCGACGGCCAGGCTGACCCCGAGCAGGGCGTTCGCACCGAGCTTCGACTTGTTCTCCGAGCCGTCGAGATCGATCAGCAGACGGTCGAGGCTGACCTGGTCGACGGCCTCGATGCCGAGCAGCTCGGGTCGGATCGATTCATTGATATGGCGGGCCGCGGTCAGCACACCTTTTCCCCGATAGCGCTCGGCATCGTCATCGCGAAGCTCCACGGCCTCATGGGCCCCGTTCGACGCCCCTGACGTGACCATGGCCGTCCCGACCGCGCCACCGGTAAGGAACACGTCGACCTCGACGGTGGGGTTGCCCCGCGAGTCCAGGATCTCGCGGCCGATGACGTCCTCGATCAGGGTGGTCATGCATCCTTGTCCGGGAATGTGATCTCGGCGCTCGCGGGCAGCAGGGCCGTCACGCCGGGCAGCGTCTTGCCCTCGATGTATTCGAGCGAGGCACCGCCGCCGGTGCTCACGTGAGTCATCCGGTCGGCAAGGCCAAGCTGCTCGACCGCGGCCACCGAGTCACCACCGCCAACGATGGTGACGGCGCCCGCCGCGGTGCGTTTGGCAACGGCACGCGCCATCTGATTCGTGCCCTCGGCAAACTGGGGGATCTCGAACACGCCCATCGGTCCATTCCAGAAAATCGTCTTTGCCTTGGAGAGGTGCTCGGCGTACGCAGCCCGCGTCTTCGGGCCGATGTCGACGATCATCTGGTCCTTCGCCACCGCGTCGACCGATACCACCTGCGTCCGCGCGCGGTGATGAATCTGGGGAGCCACGACGGCGTCGGTGGGAAGCATGAGGCGCACCCGCTTGCGACGTGCTTCGGCGACGATCCGCTCGGCCTGCTCCAGCTGATCAGTCTCAACCAGGCTCTTGCCCATCTCGAGCCCGCGTGCGGCAAGGAACGTGTTGGCCATGCCTCCGCCGACAAGCACCGCCTGGCAGCGGAAGAGCAGCGTCGCGAGCACCTCGAGCTTGCCGGATACTTTCGCTCCGCCGATGACAGCATGGAACGGGCGCGGCGGCCTCGTCAGCAGGCGGGCCAGCGCATCGACCTCGCGCTCCATCAGGAGCCCCGCCACGGCCGGCAGATGATGCGTGATGCCCTCTGTGCTGGCGTGGGCGCGATGCGCTGCGCCGAATGCATCGTTGACGTAGAGGTCGGCCAGGTGCGCAAGAGCGGCCGCGAACTGCGGATCGTTCGCCTCCTCCGCCGCGTGGAATCGCAGGTTTTCCAGGAGGATGAGATCCCCCGCCCGAAGCTTCCCCACCGCGACCTGCACCCCCGGACCGAGCGCGTCACCGGTCATGCGCACCGGACGCCCCAGGAGCTGGCTGAGACGATCCGCGACCGGCTTGAGCCGCAGTGCGTCGTTGACCTTGCCATTCGGGCGGCCGAGATGGCTGGCCAGGATCACCGTCGCGCCACGCTCGAGCAGATGGACGAGCGTCGGCAGGCTGGCGCGAATGCGCGTGTCATCACTGATACGGCCGTCGTCGATCGGAACATTGAGGTCCGCGCGAACGAAGACTCGCCGGCCGGCGACGTCGACGTCACGAATTGTCTTGGCGTCCATCGGCGAGATTAGAGTCGTTCGGCCATGAAGGCAGCCAGGTCGGAGACGCGGCAGGAGTAGCCCCACTCATTGTCATACCAGGCGATCACCTTCACGAGGTTGTCGCCGGTCACCATCGTCGAGGCGGCGTCGATGATCGAGCTGTGGTCGTCACCCTTGAAGTCCATGCTGACCAGCTCCTCCTCGGTATAGGCGAGGAGCCCCCGCATCGGTCCGCTGGCAGCCGCCTTGAGCGCGGCGTTGGCGGCCTCGGCTGTGACCGGCCGCTCGGTGATGGCGACGAAATCGATGATGCTCACCGTCGGGGTCGGCACGCGCAGCGCGAAGCCATCGAACCTGCCCTTGAGCTCGGGAATGACGAGCGCCACGGCCTTGGCCGCCCCGGTGGTGGTCGGGATGATGTTCTGGCCGGCGCTCCGCGCCCGGCGTAGATCGGGATGGAACACGTCGAGCACGTTCTGATCGTTGGTGTAGCTATGGATGGTGGTCATCAGCCCGCGCTCGATGCCAAAGCTGTCGAAGATCACCTTGGCCGGCAGCGCCAGGCCATTCGTGGTGCAGCTTGCGTTGCTCACGATGTGGTGGGCATCGGGGTCATAGCTGCCCTCGTTCACGCCGAGCACGACCGTGATGTCCTCGCCCTTGGCGGGCGCCGAGATGATCACCTTCTTCGCGCCGGCGGTGCGATGCGCGGCGGCCCTGGTGGCATCGGTGAAGATGCCGGTCGACTCGATCACGATGTCTGCGCCGAGCTCACCCCACGGGATCTGCGCCGGGTCCTTCTGCTCG
>JBPCKH010000075.1:0-7231 GCA_051004475.1 Candidatus Limnocylindria bacterium
CCTTCGAGCCACGCCTTCTGCTGATGGATGAGCCGTTCGGTGCCCTCGACGAGATGACCCGCGAGCGGATGAACGCGGAGCTGCTCCGGATCTGGGAGCAGACCGGCACGACGATCGTGTTCGTCACGCACTCGATCCCGGAGGCGGTCTTCCTCTCGTCGCGGATCGTCGTCATGAGCGCGCGCCCAGGGCGGATCACGAAGATCATCGACGTCGACTTGCCCCGTCCACGCTCCGACGAGACGCGTGCCCGCGATGGCTATTTCGAGCTGATCACCGAGGTTCGCGAGAGCCTCAAGTCCGGCCACGGCGCGGCGGCATCGGCATGATGAGGCACGTTCGCTATTACCTCCCGGCGGCGGCCGTCTTCGTCGGCGGCATCCTGCTCTGGGAGCTGACCGTGCGCGCACTCCAGATCCAGCGATTCCTGCTTCCCGCACCGTCGGACATCGCGCTTGCGCTCATCACCAACCGCGAGCTGCTGCTCCAGGCCGGCGCCACCACGCTGCTGGAGGCGGTCGGCGGCTTCGCCATCGGACTGACCGCGGGCTTGGCGGTGGCATTTGCGACAGCGCGCTTCGCGCTGGCCCGGGGCGCATTGATGCCCTTCGCAATTGCCGCCAACGCGATCCCGATCATCGCCTTTGCGCCGATCATGAACGCCTGGTTCGGCGTGACCAGCCCGGTCAGCAAGATGATGATCGTGGCCATGCTGGTCTTCTTCCCGGTCATGATCAACACCGTTCGCGGCCTGACCAGCGCCGATGCGGCCAGCCTCGAGCTGATGCGCAGCTACGCGGCTTCGGAACGCGAGATCCTGACTCGCGTTCGGATCCCGAGCGCGCTCCCCTACTTCTTCACCGCCATCAAGGTCGGCGCCACGCTCAGCCTCATCGGCGCCATCGTCGGCGAGTATTTCGGCGGCGCGACGGTTGCATTGGGGCGCATCATCGTCGAAAGTGCATCGTTCCTGCGCTTTGCGCAGGCGTGGAGCGCGATCATCGTTGCCGCCGCGCTCGGCATCGGCTTCTATCTCATCATCATCGGCATCGAGCGCATCGCGATGCCGTGGCACGCCTCAATGCGGGGGCAGGGCTAATGGCGAGCCGCGGGCGTCGTGGCTCTCCGAGACTCAGTAGCAAGGGAGACGGAGGGCATGAAGAGTTCCTGGCGCATCTTCACCATATTGATGGTCCTCGGGCTGGTGCTCGCGGCCTGCGGAACCGGCGGCAGCGACGACGCGACGGCGACGCCCGACGAGTCAGAGCCGGCGGCATCCGAGCCCGCGGCATCCGAGCCCGCCGGCTCCGAGCCCGTGGCGTCCGAAGCGACCGCCACCGATGACTGCGGCGCCGATGCGCTCAGTGGGCCGGTCGCGGTCGAATTCCAGCTCCAGTGGGTCCCGCAGGCCCAGTTCGCCGGCTACTTCGCCGCCAAGGATCTCGGCATGTACGAGGAAGCCGGGCTCGATGTCACGTTTCTCGACGGCGGACCCGATATCGCGCCGCAGCAGGTGGTGGCGGATCCGAACGGTCCCGAGTTCGGTGAGGGCTGGGTGCCGAAGGTACTCGTCGCTCGCGAGGAGGGGGCCGACCTCGTGAATATCGCGCAGGTCTTCCAGCGCTCCGGCGCGGTCGAGGTCAGCTTCGCCGATAGCGGCATCGAGTCACCGGAGGACTGGGTTGACAAGAAGGTCGGCGCGTGGGGCTTCGGCAACGAGTTCGAGGTCGTGGCGGCTGCTCGGCAGGCCGGCCTCGAGCCGGGGGTCGACTTCGAGCAGGTCACCCAGAACTTCGACATGGTCGCGTTCCTCAATGGCGAGCTCGATGCGGCCGAGGCAATGACCTACAACGAGCTGGCCCAGGTCCTCGAGACCGAGAACCCGGACACCGGCGAGCTCTACCAACTGGAGGATCTCAGCATCATCGACTTCAACGAGGTCGGTGCCGCGATGCTCCAGGACCACATCATGGCGCGGGAGTCATGGCTGGCCGACGAGACGAACGGTGTCGCCAACGAGCAGATCGCGACCTGCTTCCTGCGCGCATCCTTCGAGGGCTGGATGCACTGTCGTGACAACGCCGAGGAATGCGTCGAGATCGTTCTCGACCAGGGCACGATCCTGGGCGAGGGCCACCAAGTCTGGATGATGAACGAGATCAACGCGTTGATCTGGCCATCACCCGACGGGATCGGCATCCTGGACGAGGGGCTCTGGGATCAAACGGTTCAGATCAGCCTTGACTCCGAGATCCTGACCGAGGAGCCGTCCGATGACGCCTACCGGACCGATCTTGCGCAGGCTGCGCTGGACGGCATCGAGGGCGATACCACCGGCGACGACTTCGAGAAGGCCGATGTGGAGGTCACGCCCGGCGGCGAATAGACCGGCGTTCAGGCGGCCCCTCTCCGATCCGTCGGGGAGGGGCCACACACCCACGGCTCCGTCGCGCCTGACCGACGTGGGTCAGCCCTCGCCGAAGACGACCTCGATCAGACGCTCCCGCAGCACGTCGACATCGGTCGACTCGCTGTTCGATAGGAGGACGATCACGGAGTCGTCATCCGGGTATCGAATGAGATACGCACTGAATCCTTCGGTGCCACCGCGGTGTGAGATCTCTGTGCGGCCGTTGACGTCGCGGACCTCCACGCCATAGCCGTACGGCACACCATTGACGCCGTCGACGTGGGGGGTTTCCATGAGAGCCACGAGACTCGATGGGATCGGATCGCCGGCGCGCAATGCTCGATGCCATGCCCAGAGGTCGTCGACGGTCGACCAATTGCCGAACGGGTCGTCGGACGGACGCTCCCCGGGCGCGGTGTAGCCGACTGCCGCACCTTCCGGCGGCCCGTCGAAGCCATCCAGAGCGGTGTCGCTCATGCCGACGGGCTCATATACGCGCTCTCGCTCAAGGGCGGGCAGAGGATTGCCGGTCACCAGCTCCGGCGTGGCCGTGAGCAGCGAGTAGGCGGTGTTGCTGTACGACCATCCCTCGCCTGGCTCGAACTCCCGTTGCGCGTCGCCAATGACGCGCAACGCATCCTCGTTGGATGCGATCCCCGAGGTCTCCGTGTCAGTCAGCTCGCCGATGCCGGAGCTATGTGTCAGAACCTGGTGATAGGTGACATCCGCCAGGGATGTTGGACAATCGGGGATGCCCTGGCAGAGCGATCCGTCGACGTCAATCATGCCGTCGCGAGCCATCGTCAAGATAAGCCCAGCACTCAGCTGCTTGTAGACCGACCCGAGCTTGAACCGCGTCTCAGGAGTGTTCGGTTGCTCAGCCTTGGCATCGGCGAAGCCAAGGGCGCCGCGGTACAGCACTTCCCCGTCACGGACGACGAGCGCGGCCCCGCTGTAGTCAGCCGATTCCAGGACCGCCTGGATGGCCCCGGCGATCGGCTCCACATCCGGACTTGGTACCGCCGATGGATCTCCCGCAAGCGGCTGGGAAGCGCAGGAGGCGATGACCAGCAGCACGGCGACGCTGGTGGCGACGCGACTCGTCCGAGTGACAATCGCGGCGTGAAAGGTGCCCGGTGGCGGATATCGCATCGCGCGTGGCTCCGTACGAAGTCGGCCCGTGCGGCCGCCTCCGAACGCTAGCAGGCGAGCGACTCTTCGCCTAGGCCTGGCCGCATGGATTCGCCATGCCGCATGGATCGAAGATTTCCGCCGGAGAGGCGCTGCGGCTCACTCCTGATCGTGATGCTGGTCGTCGCGGACGCCGTCATCGTCCTCGACCCCGGCGGGCGGGCCATCCTCGAGATCGGCGCCCGACGAGCCCTCGGCCCGTTGGACGAGCAATGGCAGAAGCGGTGGCACGATGAGGGTCGTGAGAATCGCCATCCCAACTACCACCGAATAGATCTCGGACTCGATGGCGCCGGTGGACAGACCAAGGCCGGCGACCACGATGCCGACCTCACCACGCGGGATCATTCCCCAGCCGACAAGCGTCGCCCGAGCCCGACCCTGGCCGAGCGCCCCGATGAATGCGCCCACGAATTTCGAAGCGACTGCCAGCGCGGAGATCCCGGCCAGCAGCACGAGCGAATCGATGTTCGCCAGTCCGGCGATGTCCACCTGTGCGCCAATGAACCCGAAGAAGAACGGCGTGAAGAAGGCGGCCACGGGAGCCACCTCTGCCTCGAGTGCGTGCCGCTCACTCGACTCGCCAACCACCATGCCCGCCAGGAATGCGCCGATGATCGCCGCCAGCCCAACGACGGACGCCAGCGCGGCGAGGCCGAGCATGATGATCATGCCGGGCAGGAAGGGCGTCTCGGCGAATTCAGGATCGGTCAGGAGCGACCGACGGCGGCGCAGGATGCGCGTCCCGCCGATGACGACGACGCCGATGAACAGGATGGCCACCACGAGCAGCGACAGGACGTTCACGACCTCGAAGCTGCCGGCCGCGACGCCGGAGGCGACGGACAAGATCATGATCGCCAGCACGTCGTCGATGACGGCCGCGCCCAGGATGATGCGGCCGCTCTGCGTGTTGAGCGCACCGAGATCGCGCAGCACGTTCGACGTGATCCCGACGCTGGTGGCGGTCAGTGCAGCCGCCAGGAAGATGGCCAGCGACAGGTCCCCGCCCGCAAGCTCGGCCGCCGCGAACCCACCGGCGAAGGGAAGGATGACGCCCAGGATGCCGACCGCCAGCGCGGTGCGTCCGACGCGCAGGAGATCGTGCAGCCGCGTCTCGAGTCCGACCTGGAAGAGGAGAAGCACGACGCCGATCTCCGCGAACAGCTCCGTCTCGGCGTTCACCTCGTAGACACCGAGGACTGCCGGTCCGGCAATCACGCCACCCAGAATCTCGCCCACCACCGTCGGCTGCCCCAGACGCCGAAAGATCTCGTTGCCGATTTTGGCCGCAACGAGGATCGCGAAGAGCTGAATCAGGACCTGGGTGATGTGATCCATCGGCAGAGATTGCTCCGTTAAACAGCACAGGAGGCCACGCAGTGCGCAGCCTCCACCTTGGCGCCGATGCTATGGGTCTGGCGCCCGACCCTGCTCTCGCGATGCACGCGAATCCGGCGCCAGTCTAGCCGATGCGGGTCGGCCGGTATGATCGGGCAATGCCGCCGACGACGCCCCGCGCCGCCGACTGCCGGTTCGTGCCATGACCGGACTCGGGCTGACGCTGCTCGTTGCGCTTGGGGCGGCGCTCGTCCTCGGGGCGCTGGCGCATCGGCTCAGGCTTCCGCCGATGCTGGGCTACATCGCGGCCGGCATGGTCGTGGGACCCTTCACGCCCGGATTCGTTGCCGATCGCGAAGAGGTCCTGGCGCTCGCCGACATCGGTGTCGCGCTGCTGATGTTCAGCATCGGCCTCCAATTCAGCCTTGGCGAGCTGCGATCGGTCGGCGGCCGCATCCTGGCAGGCGTTCCCGTGCAGGTCGCGCTCACCATGGGCGTCGGCACCGGAATCGGCCTGATGCTGGGCTGGGAGCTGATCGAGGCCCTCTTCATCGGGGGCGCCCTGTCGATCGCATCGACCGTGGTGCTGGTCAAGGTGGCCGGCGAAGCAGCGCTTCACACGACCACGCACGGCCGGCTCGCGCTCGGCGTTTCGATCGTCCAGGACCTGCTGACGGTCGTGCTCGTGGTGACGCTCTCCGCGCTCGGCAGCCAGGGCGAGGAGTCATGGATCGCCCTCGTCGGCGCGGGCGCCGTGGCGCTGGGCTTTGTCGCCCTTGTCCTCTTCGGCGGATCGCGCGTGCTCCCGCCGCTTCTCGGATTCATCGCCGGGCTCCGTTCGAGGGAGCTGTTCGTGATCGCCGTGGCTGTCATCGCCATCGGCACCGCCTTCGCGGCCAGCGCGCTCGGCGTGAGCGTGGCGCTCGGTGCGTTCGTCGCCGGCCTCGCCCTGGCCGACTCCGACCTGACCGCCAGCGTTCTCGGCGAGATCGTGCCGTTGCGGGAGCTGTTCAGCACGTTCTTCTTCGTCTCGATCGGGATCCTGCTCCAGCCCACCGCGATCCTCGCCGCCTGGCCGATCGTCCTGGCACTGCTTCTCATCATCACCTTCGGCAAGGCACTCCCGATCGCCGGGCTTGCCGTCCTGGATGGCCATCGAACGTCGATCGCGCTGCGGGCCGGTGCGCTCATCGGTCAGAGCGGGGAGTTCAGCTTCGTGATCGCGTCCGCCGGCCTGGCACTCGGCGTGGTTGCGCCCGAGACGTTCTCGCTGGCGATGGGCGCAGTGGTCATCTCGATCCTGACCGCCGAACCGCTCCTGGCCCTGGCCCATCGCGTCGGCACCCGCTTCGATCGCGTCATGCGACGGGCCCCGCTTCGGGGCGACGAGCCTGCGGCGGGCTTGCGTCGCCACGCGATCATCCTGGGATACGGCCGGGTCGGTCGCTCCGTGGCCCGGGTCATGGAGTCCAGGGGTTTTGGCTGGGTCGCGATCGACGGGGATTACGCGCTGGCCCGTGATGCCCGAGCGGGCGGCGCGGCAATCATCTACGGCGAGGCAGGGGCACAATCGGTCTTGGACCAGGCACGCGTGACCGATGCACACGCCGTCATCATCGCCATCCCCGATGCGCTTGCGACCCGCCAGGCCGTCGTCTACGCGCTGGCACGCAACCCGCGAATCGAGATCGTGGCCCGGGCACACTCCGAGGCAGAGGAGGCCGACCTGCGGCGCCTCGGGGTCGCGCGCGTGGTGGTCGCCGAGCGCGAGCTGGGCAACGAACTGATCCGCCACGCCCTACGTCGCTTCGGCGTCAGTGACCGAGAGGTGGTCGCCATGCTGGCCGACCGCCGCCGGCGCTGACTTCAGTCTCGGGCGCCAGCCCGATTGGACTTACGACCGCAGTCAGCACTACTTGAGTCTCGGGCGCCAGGAGAGTCTAGTACGGCGTGGACCACGCCTGCCCGATGCGTTCCACCAGCTCATCGAGCGAGTCAACGGTGAGCGACGGCTCAAAACCGGATGGCAGCCGCTGGATCACGCCCCACGGCCCGCGGCGCAGCCAAACGGCGCGCATCGCAGCGGCTGCGGAGGGCAGGACATCGTTGTCGACGCGATCCCCCACGTACGCGACCGACGCAGGATCAGGCGAGCCCATGAACTCCAGAGCTTGGGCGTAGAAAGCGGGATCCGGCTTGGCCCCACGCATACCCTCGCTCATTGCCATCACCTCGGTCTCGACGCCGAGAGCGCGCAACTGTTCGGCCCGAACCTCGGGTTGGTTTGCG
>JBPCKH010000076.1:0-4002 GCA_051004475.1 Candidatus Limnocylindria bacterium
ATGAGATGCGGCTCCACGCCGACGAGATCGCACAGCACGAGGTGTGGGTGGCCGAGTCGCCGGGTGCGGTCCCGATCGGCTACCACCGCGTCCTGGCCGGGGACCCCGCGGAGCTGGAGGACCTCTGGGTGGAGCCGGACGCGATCGGCTCGGGCGTCGGCCGCAGGCTGTTCCAGCATGCTATCGAGGTGGCCGCCGGGCTCGGTGCGTCAGCGTTCGAGATCGTCTCCGATCCGCATGCTGTGGGCTTCTACGAGCGGATGGGCGCGGTCGTCATCGGCGAGATCCCGTCGATGCTCGTGGCGGGCCGTACCCTTCCCTTGTTGCGCCTCGACCTTCGTCTTGCGGCCCAGCGCAAGAATGCGACGGTGCACACAGGCAGCGGGGTGTCAGGCGTCTCGGCGGAGCACGAGGCCGATGTGCCCGAACGGAGGGCGCGGATCTGAGTAGGTCTTCACGCGCGCATCCTCGCTCGACGCAGTCACCAGGTCCCATAGCCGGTTCTGCGCGTCGAAGCTGACCTCGGAGAGCTGCGGCCATCGGTCGAGCATGCGCAGCCCGATCTCGTTGACGAGGTGCTGGATCGAGAGGCTGACGAAGTCGTGGAAGACGGTGCCGGCCAGGTCGGCCACCTGTTCGGCGGCCACGTACCGCGTGGGGTCGGCCAGAACGGCATGCGACGCATCGGTGTAGCGCCAACCGATGTTGCACCAGATGTAGAGGGGGCGGTCGGGACGCTCGGGCAGGGTGGTGTGCTGATCGCGGGCGAAATCGGCGAAGGCGGATCCTGTGGTCTTGATGAGCTGGAGCTCGCGACGACCTGACTCGTGCTCGGTGATGGCGACCGAGCCCGAGCCCGTGCCCGTCCGTTCGAGCTCGAGGCGGGCGGTGCCGTAGTCGCACCGGTCCCGGATGAAGAGCCGATCGGATGCTTCAAAGCCGCCTTCAGCAGGGATGGCGACGGGCGGGAACGGGAGGTCGCGGCCGAGCATGGTGAGGCGTTCCATGTGCGGGTAGGTGTCGAGAAATGCGGTTCCGATTTCGAAAAGCCACTCTTCCAGCGTGCGGGCACGGGCGCGCAATGAAATCGCATGGATGAAGTTCTTCATCGTGTCGGTCGCGACAACGAGACGGTTGTCGCCCCTCGTGTAGGCGTCCAGAAAGACTTCGCCGCGCACGACGATCTCGATCTCGGCGGCGGCCAGCTCGTTGGCTCGACCGATGAACGGCGACTCCGGGATCGGCGTAATGCCGGTCAGCGGCTCAGCATGCGTGCGATAGACCTTCACGTCCGCCTTGCCGTAGCGAATCTCGTGCTTCACCCGTCAGTCCTCCTCACCGAAGAGCTCTGCAGCCGCGTGCTTGATCTGCGCGTCGATGGCGTCGCGTTGGTCGGCAGCAGCCTCCCAGCGCCCGACAAGCTCGCCGAACGGCGGGTTGTTGGAGACCGATGCGATGCGTCGTGCGCCGTCGATCGGCTGAACGATCTCACCCACGATCGAGGCGGATGCATGCAGCGCGAGCAGCTGGCTCGCCTGCTCCCTGTCCCACCCCCCGAGGCCGATCTCGCTCATCAGGCGGGCAACAGGGGCGGCAAGGTCAGGCTCCTCGTTCTGGTTCGCCAGGGACAGCCTCAGAAGGGCGGGAGAATCGACACCCTCCTCCATGAGCCGATGCGTCTCACGGACGAGGCCGTCACGATCGATCTCACCGACCATCCAGCGCGAGATCTCGAACGCGATCGCCTCCCGCAGCTCCTCGCGCAGCGGGCGCGGCCCGCGAAGAGTCTCCATCCGATCGCCGGCAATCAGCACGACATCGTCGAGACCGCGCCGAAGCTCCTCGTCCCGCTCGGCATGAAGCGCCCGTTCCAGGATGGGGATGATGTCGACGCGCGGCCGGCCGGCGACGAAGACGACGAAACGGAAGCCGAAATGCGACTCGTATGCTTCGTTGAGTGCGGTGAGCTCATCGCCGACCCATCCGTTGCTTGTCTCTTTGTCTCCCTGCTCGCCGCGCGACAGGTCGGAGACGGCGGCAGGATCGGCACCGATGCGCGGATGAGCGTCGAGCAGCTCGATCTGCTCTGCCTCGGGCATCTCGCGCGCGATCTCGCGGGCGGTGTCGAACAGATCCTCCTCGGATTCGAACGGTCTCGACGCGGCGACTCGCGCTACGAAGCGCGGAGCTGTTTCGAAGAGCGGAGCGATGGCTGCGGTGAACTCATCGGTCTCCAGCGCGTTGAGCTCTTCGAGGTCCTTCATGTCCCGCGATACGTGCTCATCCCGAACGGGCTGAGAAGGAGCGGAATGTGGTACGAGCGGGATGCATCGATGATGCGAAGGGCCAGCGCCACGCTCTGGAAGAAAGCATCCGGGTCATCGGCGTACGCACCCACGTCGAAGGCGAGCTGATAGTCGCCTTCGGTGAGCTCAAGACCGTCAAGGAGATCGTGGATGCGACCGGTGTCATCGGTCTGGAGATCGCTCACCAGTTCGGGCGCGCCGTTGTCGGCCATCCGAAACAGCGCGACGCCGACACCTGGTGCAGGCTCGCCACTTGCGAGATCAAGGACATGCGTGCTGATGGTCGGGCGCGCGTCCGTCATGAAGCCCTCCGCTGTGGTTGCGCCATCATGACCGATGCATCACGGGTTCGGCGCGTCGTATGCTGCCACGCATGGCTGATCTGACGATTCGAGTAGGGGAACTGGCGTTCGCCGCGCGTTGGGAGCGTGCCGCGCCGAACACCCATGCGGCGCTGCTGCCGTGGCTTCCCATTCGCTCGAAGCTCATACATTGCAAGTGGAGCGGCGAGTCAACGTGGATTCCGTTCGGCGAACAGCGCCCGAGCATCGGTTTCGAAAACCACACGTCGCATCCCGCACCGGGCGACCTGCTCATCTACACAGGCGACATCAGCGAGTGCGAGATCCTGTTCCCATACGGGGCCTGTAGCTTCAACTCGCGCGTCGGGCAACTGGCCGGCAATCACTTCGCGACGATCGTTCCCGATGAAGGGTGGCTCGATCGATTGCGGGAGGTGGGCCGTCGTGTGCTGTGGGAGGGTGCCCAGGAGATCGAGATCGCGGCGGGGTGAGCGCGTTGGTGGTCACCGGCGGCAGCGTCGTCACGCCACTCGGACTCGTTCAGGCCGACGTGGCCGTGAGCGATGGGCGCATCGAGCGTATCGGTCCCGGCCTGGCAAGCGAAGGGGCCGATGTTGTCGACGCGACCGGCATGCTTGTCCTGCCCGGCGTCATCGATGTGCACACGCACCTGCGCCTGCCCGTTCCGACGCATCCGGATCGGTTCCGGCAGGACACGCTCGCCGCTGCCCACGGCGGCACGACGACCGTGCTGAGCTTCAATAACCCGGGGACCGGCATCTCCGACGACGGAGCTCGTTCGCTTCTTGCCGGCCTTGCGGAGTTTCGGGAGCGGACGGCAGACCAGTCGCCGATCGACTACGGGTTGTGCGCGGTGATCAGCGGACAGCAGATGGATCCCATCGGCGAGCTGCCGGCACTGATCGAGGCTGGAGTGCCGACCTTCAAGGCATTCATGGTCTACGACTTCCGGCTGGCGGACGATGATCTCGAGTCGGTGATGCGCACGGCGGCCAAACATGGTGGGATGCTCCAGGTCCACTGCGAGGAGCCGGCGATCATCGATCCTCTCATCGCCGATGCGTTGCGAAACGGCCAGACGGCCTGTCGGTATCACGCGCTGACCCGTCCGTCGCGGGCCGAGAGCGCCGCGACACGCAAGGCGATCGAGATGGCGCGCCGCGCCGATGCCCCGCTGTACATCGTCCATCTCAGCTGCGAGGAAGCGCTCGCAGCGGTCGCCGAGGCAAAGTCGAGGGGCGAGCCGATCTACGCCGAAACATGTCCCCACTACCTGACCTTCACCGACGCGCTCTACGGTGATGCCGATGAAGCCGAGGTCATCAAGCGCGTTATCTCCCCGCCGCTCCGCACCAGCGCCGATGGCGATGCCC
>JBPCKH010000077.1:0-4010 GCA_051004475.1 Candidatus Limnocylindria bacterium
GGCCGATCCGCGCGAGCCGTAGCTCGCCGAAGCCGAAGTCACAGATTGCGCGGAGCGCATCGGTCCCGTAGCCCTTGTTCCAGTCGGATTTCTCGCCGATGGCGATGCACATGCTCGCCCCTGATGATCGGCCGGCGTTCGGCTAGGCTGCTCATCTGCGCCCGAGTCTACCGTCCGAGGGAGAATCAACAACCAATGACTGCCACCCGTACCGCCACTGTGACCTGGAGCGGCAATCTCGCCACAGGCTCGGGCACCGTCACCGCCGGCTCGAGCGAGCTCTTCATCGACCTGCCAGTGTCGTGGGCTGCCCGTACCGAGGGGCCGCAGGGACAAACCTCGCCGGAAGAGCTGCTGGCCGCCGCACACGCCTCATGCTTCTCGATGCAGCTCTCGCTGGGGCTCGATCGCGCCGGCACGCCGCCGGATCACCTGCACGTTTCGGCGACCGTCACCTTCGACCAGGTCGGCGATGCGTGGACGGTCACCACATCTCAGCTCGACGTGATCGGTGTCGTTCCGGGGCTGGACGATGCCGGCTTCGAGGCCGCCGCGCAGGCAGCCAAGGACGGTTGTCCGATCTCCCGGGCGCTGGCCGGAAACGTCGAACTCTCGATCTCGGCAACGCTCGAGGACGCGCACGAGTAACCTGAAATATCCTTCGAAACCAGCGCAACGCTCGGCGAGTAGGGACGGGCGGCCAGCGGCGACCGAGTCGAAGATCCGCGCGCCCACCTGATTACAGGCCGTTCAGGATCCAGGTGTCGTTGAGTGCGCCATCCGCCGCCCGCCCACCGAACAGGATTGCGCGGCTTGCGCCGGCGTCCACGATGAGCTCGGCACCGGCGCGACCCGGAGGGGCTTCGCCGGCCGGTTCCAGGGCCTGCGCGTTTGCGGCGACGTCGTCGAGCAGCCACACGTCGTTCTGGAAGCTGCTGTCGACGGCCTGGCCGCCGAACACCAGCGTGGCTGCCTCGTGGCGGGCCCGGGCATAGAGATTGCGCGCCGGCGGCAGCGTTCCCTCCACCCGCTCCCAGGCACCGTTCCGCAGGACCCAGCGGTCGTCGAGGGCGGTGACCCCGGTCGTCTGGCCGGCATAGAGCGCCAGCTCGCCAGCATCGGTCCACCAGCAGCCGTGGAGGCATCGCTCGACCGGCCGGGTTCCGTCAGGGGTCTCATCGGTCCAGGCGCCGGTGGCGAAGTCGTACGCGCGCGTGTCGGAGAAGCGGTTGCCGTCCTGCGTGAACCCGTGGCTGATCCAGAGGCGGTCGTCCGGACCGATCCCGGCGCAGGAGCCGTAGCGAGGCGTCGGCAACGCGCCCTCCGCCGGGAGCTCAGTCCAGGTGTTTGCTGCCGGGTCATATGCCCACAGGTCGTTGAAGAACGACGGGCCGGCCTGCCCGGAAAAGATGACGAGCCCGATGCCATCAGCCCAGACCGCCTCGTGGCCGAAGCGAGCGGCGGGCGCCCCTGATGGCGTGAGCTTCGTCCAGGTCTGCTGTTCCAGATCGAATGCCCACGTGTCGTCGAATACGGTGGCGCCGTCGCGACCGCCAAACAGGTACGCGACCTCTCCCGCGGGATCGAGCGTCCAGGTATGGTCCTCGCGCGCCGTCGGGCCATCGACCTCGAGGCGTGCCCATGCCAGTGGCTCAGGCTTTGGCTCGGGCGAGGCTGACGTGGTTGGCGCTTCGGACGGCGTGGGGGAGGGTGGCGTGGAAGCTGTCGGCGAGGGGGTCGGCTCGGAAGGCTCGACCGTGACCGTTGCCGGGGGTATCGTTGCGGCAGGAACATCGGAGCAGGCCGCAAGGATCATGGCGATGGCGGCCAGGGCCGGGAGTCGGGTTCGATGCATGCCGCGCAGCATACGCCGGTTCGGAATGCATCCATTTCGGTGGCCGAAGCGTCAGACGGAAATGCCGATCGTCGAACTCCTCTCGCTCATCTTCGCGGCGATCGTCTGGATCGCTCTCCTGGCCACCGCCGAGGATGATCGATTTGCCCGATGACACCCGGCATCTGACGTACGGAGCCACAGGACCGATGCGTCGGGCGATCGCGCGACGAGTCCGATGGCGGCGGGCACTCGCCCCGACCATGAGGGAGGTTCACCTCATTCCGTGACCTCCAGGAGCTCGATATCACCATGGACGTAGCCGTCACCATCCGCATCGCCGCCGCGCCGGTCGACCTCACCGCCCTCGCCGCCTCTCTACGCGGCACGGTGGTGCCATGGCTCGCGTTCCGTCGGAGGCGACCGCATTCGCGCATCGCGACGCATCGGTCATGGTGTCGGTCATGAGCGGCTTCATTCGAGCCGGAGATGGAGGAGGCGGCCACGGCCTGGAATCGTCCGCTGTTCGGGGCACTCGAGTCGATGGCCTGCGGGGTCTATGCCTCCTTTCTGGAGGATGAGGGCGATGCACGCATCCGTGTTGCGTATCCGGGCGATACCTACGATCGCCTGGCGCACATCAAGCGCCGATACGACCCGGCCAACGTCTTCTACCGCAATCAGAACATCCGGCCGGCCTGACCGTTGGGGCCTGATCATGCCCGCATCGGCACGCCCAAACGTTCGAATTCACGCCACGTGTGCTGACTACGCTGAAATGGGTCCGTGGAGTGCCCAAATTCACGCCGCGCGTGCATCCGGACGCTCCAACCGCCCAAAGCAATGCGCAACGCACATGCCACGTGAATTCGGACCATTCGCTCGCCTTCTGAGCGAATGGAGCGGGAGACGAGATTCGAACTCGCGACATCCACCTTGGGAAGGTGGCGCTCTGCCAACTGAGCTACTCCCGCCCGGGCAGGGCCGCGATGGTACCTGATGTGAGGCACACCACGACGCCGAGGGGTAGGGCTCGGCGTCGGGTGACGGTCTGGTTGTGAGGATCAGCGGATCAGTGTGACTGCATCCGTGGCGGTGGCTGCGGCGGCGATGGCGAAGGTGAGGGTCGCTGCGCCGAGCGTGGCGGCGAGTCGGCGGGAGGTGACCCGGCGCTGTGCCTGGTGATCAACGGTGAACGAATCCGCTGAACGCTCGCGGGCGACCTTCTGCATCAGCGCCGCGTGGCTGAGGCGCTCGTGATGGATATGATCGGCCAACTGATGGGTGCTGAGGTTGGGTGCGAACATCGGAGTGGCTCCTCGGCTGACTGGCGGGATGTCGGATTCAATGGGGAAATTCTTCAGCACGTCCCGTATCGGCGCCATCCAGTCGCCGACGTCCACCGGGTCATTCCGGCGATCACGCGCGGATCGGCTACCACACTCGAACAATGTCGCGCACGTGACATCCCCTTGACGAATGCGATGGTCGGGGCGACAGTGGCAAACACTCGTCGAGAGGGGATCACGTGCCCGACCACGGCCTGGCGATCGATAGCCTGAGGCGCTGCGCGCTGTTCGCGCATGTCGATGACGCTGGGCTCGGCGCCCTTGCCGGCCTCATGCGCCCGCGCCGATTCCGCCGGAACGAGGTTATCTTCCACCAGGATGATGTCGGGGACTCGCTTCATATCGTGGTCGACGGCGCCGTGAAGATCGTTTTGCCCTCGCAGGAGGGCGACGAAGCCATCATCGCCAGCCTCAGGCCCGGCGACTTCTTCGGTGAGCTCGCGTTGCTGGATGGATCACCTCGCTCGACCACGGCCACGGCCATGGAGCCAACCGAGACGCTGGCGCTCCCGCGCGACCAGTTCCTGCGCCTTCTGTCGGAGGACGCCCGACTGGTGACCGCGCTTCTCCGAGCCCTCGCCGGCGAGCTTCGGCGGTTGACCGGCCATGTCGAGGAGCTGCACTTCCTGGATCTGGCAGGTCGTCTCTCGATGAGGCTCGTCAGACTTGCGCGCGACGCCGATCCGCGGGCCAGCGGTCGCATCGAGCTGAACTGGCCCTTCACACAATCCGACCTGGCTGCGATGATCGGCGGGACTCGGCAGAGCGTGAACAAATTGTTGAGTGGCCTGGTCGACGAAGGGCTGCTGGAGATCGAGCACGAGACG
>JBPCKH010000078.1:0-3502 GCA_051004475.1 Candidatus Limnocylindria bacterium
GGTAGATCTCGTCGAAGCCCATGTCCACGAACTTCTGGATCTGGGCGGTGTGCTCCTCGAGATCCGGGCTGATGAGCATGCGGTCCTTGAAGTTCTCGATCCGCACCAGCTTTGCGATGTTGGCGAAATCCTCGGGATTTTTGATGTCCTGCTTCGGAAACGGCATCCCGCCGTTCGGCCATTCCTCCAGGGCATTGCGCTCGGCCTCTTCCTGGGTGAGCGCCCAGCTGATGTGGATCTGGAGCTGGGTCTTCATGGTCTCGGCATCCTTGCCGGCTTCGCGAGCACCCTCGCGGAACTTGTCCCACAGCATGTTGATCTTCTCGTCCGCGGCACCGACGGTGATGATTCCATCGGCGAATCTGCCGGTCTTCTTGGCATTCACCGGGCCTGCGGTGGCGACGTAGATCGGTACCGGCTGCTCGGGTCGGGTGTAGAGCTTCGCGGACTCGAGCGTGAAGTACTCGCCGTCGTGCTTGACGACCTTGCCGCTGAACAGCTTGTCGATGATCTCGATGCTCTCGAACATCATCCGGCTGCGCTCGCCGATCTCCGGCCATTCCCCACCGATGACGTGCTCGTTGAGCGCCTCGCCGGCCCCCAGGCCCAGCCAGAAGCGGCCGGGATACATGGCGCCCAGGGTCGCGGCCGCATGGGCGATGACCGCGGGGTGGTACCGGAAGCCGGGACAGGTCACCGCCGTCCCGAATGGAAGCGACGTTCGCTGGCCGAGCGCCCCCATGAACGACCACGCGAAGGCGCTCTGGCCCTGCTGCGGCGTCCAGGGGTGGAAGTGCTCGCTGACCTGGAAGCCGGCGTCGAAGCCGGCGGATTCTGCCTGTTCGGCCCAATCGAGCAGGTCGGTGGGATGGAACTGCTCGAGCATGGCCGCGTAACCGATCTTTGTCATGCTCCGTAGCGTAGCCGCTCAGACCTGCCTCGGCTTCCGCCCCACGGGCATAGCGGTGCCACTCACTGGCTGAAGTTGCGTCCCACGGGAGCCATGCGAGCCGCGTGGAGCGAGCTGTGGCCCGAGTTTCGCTCTCGTAGCTGAACGGAGAACATCCCGCGGGCGTTTGCGGTTGGCGCCCCTGGTCGTCCCCGGATGCACCGGGTGCAACTCATGTCGAACGAAGGGGTGACGGCGACGATCGAGGGAGCGGAGATGCTTGCGGCAGCCGATCCGGGCCAGCTCAACCGCGCGGTGCGCAACATCGTCACCAACGCCATCCAGCATTCGCCGGCGGGCGGCACCGTGCGCATCGGCCTCTCCGAAGGGTCCACCGCGGAGGTGCGGATCACCGACGATGGCGCCTTGATTGCCGCAGAGGACCTGCCGTATGTGTTCGAGCGCTTCTATCGCGCCGACCGGTCGCGCGGCCGTTCGGCCGGCAGCGGGATCGGCCTCACGGTTGCTCGCGAGCTGATCGTCGCCAACGGCGGATCCGTCGAGGTGGAACGTACCGACTCGACGGGCACGACCTTCCTGGTCCGCCTGCCGAGCGCGGAACCCGCCTGAGGCGGCATCATTGCGGCTATGCCGCTCACTGTTCAGCGCCATCAGTCGGTCGACGAGTTCCTGGCTGTTTCGGGTGCCTTCCTGGAAGCGCGCGAGGCGGAGAACAACCTGCTCTTGGCATCTCGAGCGCCGTGCGCGTCACCCCGGAGCTCTTCACCGATGATCCTCCCCGATTCGCAACCGTCGCCGATGACGCCGGCCGGATCGTTGCCGCCACGTTGCGCACACCACCACACAACCAGGTGCTTTCCTGGACCGATGACATGGACGCCTTCGACGCTCTCGTGGACGCGCTGCGAGCTGAACCGCTTCCCGGAATGCTGGGCCCGACGAACGCCGCCGCTCGATTCGCGGCCGGATGGACCGATGCAACCGGTCAAGCGGCGCGGGTCGAAGTCGCCGAGCGCATCTTCCGGCTCTCGTCTGTGATAGTGCCCGATCAACCCGCCTCCGGGAGCTGGCGACTGGCGGAGCCGCACGACCGTGACCTCATCGCGCGCTGGCTGGTTGACTTCTCGACGGAGGCGATGCCCGAGGCGCCGCCGTTTCAAGATCCGGCCGCCACGGCCGACCGCTGGATTGCCCGCACGGGACGCACGGTCTACCTATGGGAGGACGGCGATACGGTCGTGTCATTCGTCGGCGCCGGCGGCGAGACGCCGAACGGGATCCGCATCGGTCCCGTCTACACTCCGCCGGCCGGGCGCGGACGTGGCTATGCGAGCGGCCTGACCGCCGCAGCGAGCGCCGATCAGCTCGAGTGTGGCCGCCGCTTCTGCTTTCTGTTCACGGACCTCGCCAATCCGACGTCAAACAAGATCTACGGGGCCATCGGCTACAAGCCGGTCTGCGACGTCGACCAGATCCGGTTCGACACCGGTGTCTAGGGCTGCCGTTGCGCTCTTGCTCATGCTCGGGGCATGCGCTGTGCCCTCCGGCGATGAGCGGCGTGGCTGCAACGCATCCTGGTTGGATGCGCCGTCCGTGGCGGCCACCGGATCCGGCGTGCAGACGGAGCGGCTGAAGATCTCGTGCGTCGAGGGGATCGCGAATCGACGCCTTCGACTTGGTTTCACGCTCCCGCCCGGTCCGGATTGCCACGTCCTGCAACGCGTCGAGCTCCTCGAATCGGCCGATGCCATCTCGATCACCCTGATCGGCGCCGTGAATGACGACCTGAATGCCGGTGTCTGCCCCAACGAGCCACGGATGGTCGTCACCGAGGTGGACCTGGCCTCGCCCGTCGGCGACCGCGCCCTGCTCGACGGAGGTGTGGGCACCGTCGAGCCGTAATTCCTGTCAGATTTTCACCCCCAGAGAGCTAGCAACAGTTTGATGCTCGAATCCCTCTCAGATTCTCTGCCAGTGACTGATTCGAGAGGAAACCGGGTCTGGATCACGCTCGTGGCCCATTGCGACGCGGCCCGGATTCCGACATAACGTTCTGCCGGTGAGAATCTGAGAGGAAATTAGTCCAGCGGGTACCATTCGAAAATGATTGACGCCCCAACAAAGCTGCTCATCAACGGCGAGCTTCGTGACGCGTCCGCCGGAGCCACCTTCGTCACATTCGACCCTGCTCATGGCGGAGAGCTGGCCACTGTCGCACGTGCCGGGACCGATGACGTCGACGCGGCGGTGACCGCGGCCCGTGGCGCGTTCGACGGCGCGTGGGCCAAGACGGCGCCTGCGAAACGAGCCCGCATGCTCAACCGCCTGGCCCAGCTGCTGGACGAGCGGACCGATGAGCTCGCCGAGCTCGAATCCCGCAACAACGGCAAGGTGAAGTGGCAGTGCGTGGCCGAGATCAAGGTCGCGGTGTCGACGCTCGAGTTTTTTGCGGGCACCGCGCAGCATCTGTACGGACGCTCGCACATCGTCAATCCCTCAGTGGTGAGCTACACCCTGAAAGAGCCAGTCGGCGTGGTTGGCGCCATCATCCCGTGGAACTACCCGCTCATGATGGCCGCCTGGAAGGTCGCG
>JBPCKH010000079.1:0-4616 GCA_051004475.1 Candidatus Limnocylindria bacterium
TGGCGGGCCCGACCGGATTCGAACCGGCGATCTCCAGCGTGACAGGCTGGCATGTTTGGCCACTACACCACGGGCCCCCGAGAGGAGTGACGGTGGCGGAGCATAACATAGCCCGCCGGGGTCCTTCAGGCGACCGATCCGGACCCCACCTCACGCGCCAGCCGCACCGCAACTACCGCATACGCGATCGTCCCGAGCAGGGCGAGCGCCCCTGCGCAGATGAGCGGCAACGCATACATCGCCTCACGCGCGGCGCTCGAAAGGGCGGCGGCCGCCATTCCCAACAGCGCTGCGGCCAGGACCGATGCGAGCAGGGCGCCGGCGCTTCGCGCGCTGCGCCACCTGCGCTCGAGACCCACCAGCACGCCGACCTGCGCTACCCCGATTCCGATCACGGCGAATACGACCGCGATCAGGGCGCCGCCGAGAGCATCGGCGTCGATGCCTAGTGGTGGCAGCTGTGAAATGAGCCAGGTCCGGCCAGGCAGGGCGAGGCCGAGCCCGATGACCCCGACCAGGAGCCAGGCCACCGAGCCTGCAATGAGGACCCTGCGCGTCACGCGCGATCTGCGGTGGTTAGCGCCGCGGCCGCAAGAGAAGGATCGCGGCGATACCGAACACGAGGGTGGCCACCGTAAGGCCGATGGCAAGAACAACGTCCGGCGGCGGACTGGCCATCGCCATCAGCGCTCCCGCGGCCGACAGCGCGGCCGCGAAACCCGAAAGGACGCCGGTGACCAACCGTGCCCGACGGACCTCGCCGAACACCGCGAGCCCACCAGCCGTCAGGACGCCGCCGAGCAGGCGGATCCCGGCACCCATGAGGGCCGGGACCAGGCTGAGTGACCCGACGTTCGGCGGGGGATCGCCGGCGTATCGTGCCCCGATCGTGAGTGCCATGGCGATCATGCCGATCCCCGTGATCACGAGCGCGATGCCACCCACGATGACGCCGACCGTCGCGGCGGCCGTCGCCTCGCCGAGGTGCGCGGGAGCGAGCGAGTTGTGGCCCCGACCGCGAGCTCCCGCGGCGGAAGCGGCACGGATCGGTCGTCTGCTGGTCATGGGCGACGGATTGTACGCGGTGCGCCGGGTGCTGTGCTCACCGGCCGTATACTCCGGTCCGGATGCCCTACCAGCTGCCGCCGGATCCGAGCACCGAGCGACGCAACCGCATCACCCGGCGGGTGAGCTTTGCGTTTGCCGCATTGCTGGTCGCGCTCGTCGCCTACCTTGGCTACGTCGGTTACGAGGGATCGCGCCAGCTGTCGGACGCCCCAGGCCGAACCGCCGACTGCCGCACGCCGGCAACGATGGGCTGGGCCTACGAGGCGATCGGCTACGACATCGCCACTGATGCTGAGCTGGCGCCCGAGCCCGATCCGCGCGCCTGTGCGCGCCAGGGGGCGACGGCCGCCGAGGAGGTGATCGTCGGTGAAATTGCCCTCGCGGGCTGGTACATCGCGGCGGCCAGCGGCGCAGGCGCGGCCGGACCCACCGTCATCCTGGCGCACGGCTGGGGCAGCAACAAGAGCGCCATGCTCGATCGTGCCGCCATCCTGCATGACACCTACAGCCTGCTCTTGCTCGACCTGCGCAACCACGGCCAGAGCACCGCCGCAGCGACCACCCAGGGCGTGCGCGAAGCGGCCGACCTCCGGGCCATGGTCGATTGGCTCGAGCGCGAGAAGGGACCAGGGCGCATCGCCGTGCTCGGCGTGTCGATGGGGGGCGCGACCGGCCTGGCCGAGGCAGCTCGCGACGAACGAATCGACGCCGTCATCGCCGAGTCGGCCCACGCTACGCTCGCCAATGCCGCCCGGGCTCGGCTGGAACGAAGCGGTTACCCGCTCTCGATTCCCGGCAGTTGGGCGATTCTCCTCGGCACGCTCATCCGAACCGGCGAGGATGTTTCATCGGTCGACCCGATCCAGACCGTGGAGCGACTCGACGAGCGGCCGCTGCTTCTCATTCACGGCGACGCGGATGACTCGATCGGCCCGGATGACCCCGAAGCGCTCCTGGCGGCCGCAGCTGAGGCCGGCTCACCCGCAGAGCTGCGCATCTGCCCGGCCGCTGGCCACGGGCAGTCCAACACCGTCTGTGCGGAGGACTATGCGATCTGGGTGCTAGGCTTCCTCGAGCGCGTCCTGGCTCCGGCCGGCTGAGGCGCCAACGCCCGCCCGTAGACCGATGCCGCCCGCCCGTCGCGGCAGCAAGCACCGAGGAATCGATGACGCTGGCTCCGTCCGACGTTGACGCACGTTTCGATCGCACCATCGATCGGTGGTTCCGCGACCAGCTCGCCATGCGCCCTGAGTCCGCGACCTTTCTGGGCATCCATGACCATGACGGTGACCTTTCACCGGGTGGCCGCGATGCCATCGACGAGGAGGTCGCGTTCTTCCGTCGCACTATCGACGAGCTGTCTGCCTTCGATCCGGCCGACCTGAGCGCGGAACGCGCGCTCGACCGCGACCTCGCCATCCACCAGGCACGACTGGGCATCTACTGGCAGACCGAGTACCGGCCGTGGGCCGGCTCGTCCGGCGGCGCCGAACACATTGGTGAGGCACTCTTTCCGCTCTTCACGCGAGACTTCGCGCCGTTGCGCGATCGGCTCGCGAGCATTCTCCAGCGCCTGGATGCCTCGCCCGCCATGCTCCTCGAGACCCGCGATCGCGTTATCAACCCGGTCGAGGTCTGGACCGAGATCGACCTGGAATCGACCGAGCACTTGCCGGGCTTCCTCGACACGATTTTGGCTGCCGCCCGGACCGACAGCGGGGACGACCGCCTCGCCGATCGCCTGGAAGCGTCGGTCGACGCCACCAAGGCGGCCCTCGTGGAGCATGCCAACTGGCTGCGCACAGATGTCCTGCCACGAGCGACAGCCGATTGGAAGGCAGGCGCCGAACGCTTTGAGGAAATGATCCGTCTCCGAGAGCTGGAGGCCGATGGCGACGAGATCCTGGCCGTCGGCGAGGAGCTGCTGGTGTCCGAGAAAGCGGCTCGAGACGCGCTGGCCGCCGAGATCGATCCGTCCGCCTCCCTGTCCGAAGCCGCTGACATCGTCAAGGACGACCATGCCAGCACGTTCGTGGAATCCCTCGGCGAGTACCGCGAGTCGATGGACCGCGCGCGTGCCTTCGTCGTCGAGCATGGACTGGCCACCCCGCCCGACGAGGATCATCTCAATGTCATCGAGACGCCCTCGTTCATGCGCCATCTCATTCCCTTCGCGGCCTATTACGAGCCCGCCAAGTTCGACCGCAGCCCGCTCGGCATCTACATCGTCACGCCGCCCTCGTCGCCGGAGATGATGCGCGAGCACAACCGCGCCTCGATCAGCAACACCTCGGTCCACGAGGCCTACCCCGGACATCACCTCCAGCTGAGCGCCGCCATCACCAACCCGAGCTTGGTGCGCCTCTTCTCCGGCGCACCCGAGTTCGCCGAGGGTTGGGCCTTCTACTGCGAGCGAATGATGAAGGAGCACGGCTTCGACGCCACGCCGAAGGGCTGGTACATCGTCCATACCGATGCCATCTGGCGCGCGACGCGGATCATCCTCGATGTCTCCCTCCACCGCGGGCTCATCGGCTTCGAGGACGCCGTCGATCGCCTGGTCGCCGAGACCGGCTTCGAGCGACCGGCCGCCCTGGCTGAGGTCAAGCGCTACACCTCCACGCCGACGTACCAGCTCAGCTACCTGTTCGGGCGCCACATGATCGAGAAGCTCAAGGCCGACGTGCAGGCGCATGAGGGAACCGACTTCGAGCTGCGGCGATTCCATGACACCCTCATCTATGGCGGCACCATGCCGGTCAGCTACGCCCGCCGGCTCTTCGACATGAACGGCCGATGAACCGGGCAACGCCCCTCGCCGGCCTTGCACTCGTGATGGCCGCCTGCGGCAGCGATCCGACTCCTTCGCCGGCACCAGCCTGCCCGACCGAGCCTCCGACATCGGTCTCCGCACAGGCCACGCTCGAGGATGCCGGCCAGGCGACCTTCGTCATCGGCGGCGAAGTCGAGGGTGAGATCATCATGGAGCTCTATGGCGACCAGGCGCCGCTCGCCACCGCCAGCTTCGTCGCCCTGGCGCGGTGCGGCTTCTACGACGGCGTCACCTTCCATCGAGTCATCGCGGGCTTTGTCATCCAGGCAGGCGACCCGAAGACGAAGAACAATCGGGGCGACTTCGAGGGCGTTGGTAGCGGTGATCCGAACTACCAGTTCGAGATCGAGCCGCCGGCGGAGGGGCTGCGGTACGCTCCATACGTCGTCGCCATGGCCAACAACGGGGCCACCAACGGCACCCAGTTCTTCATCGACCTCGTCGACCTCGACGAGGCGTTGCGCCAGGTCGGCGTCTACACGATCTTCGGCAGGGTCATCGAGGGCACCGAAGTCGTCGATGCGATCGCGCAGGTCCCGGTGAATGACCCGCGCCTGGGCCTGCCGCTGACGCCGGTGCTCATCGAGTCGATCACCATCTCGGCCGGCTCCGGCGAGCCTGCGCCATCGGGCTAGCGGGTCTGCCGGTCCTCTTTTGTGTAAAGGAAACTAAACCTCCGAAACCCTTGTCTAAAGAGAACAGGCGGTCTATCCTC
>JBPCKH010000080.1:0-4603 GCA_051004475.1 Candidatus Limnocylindria bacterium
GCTCAGGCCTCTTCGCGCTCGATCGCGGCTCGTGGGGCAGGAGGTCGGCGTGGCGGGGGGAGCTGGCTGAGCCCGGCGACGAACGAGGCTTCGCGAGCCCACTCGGCCGACTGCTGCTGCTCCTCCAGCGGCAGGATGCCCAGGCGCCCGAGCGTCGCGAGCTCATCGCGAATATAGGTCTTGAGCATCTCCGGCCCATCGGTGTTGATGGTGAACTTCACTCCGTTGCGCCCGAACGTGTCGAAGATCCAGCGAAACTCTTCCCAGCCGGACACGACGCGCGTGTTGATGTTGCTGGTCGGGCAGACCTCGAGGGTGATGCCGCGCTCGCGAATCATGGCCATCGTCCGTGGGTCATAAGCGGCCTTCACACCGTGGCCGATGCGCGACGGTTCGAGCTGCTCGATCACTTCGGCGATCTCCTCAACCGGTCCCGACTCGCCCGTGTGCACCGTCACGCCCAACCCGCGGCGGCGGACGCGATCGAACAGGCGCTTGTAGTCGGCAGGCTTGAAGTCGGCCGATTCAGGCCCTGCGATGTCGACGCCGACCACTCCCCGAACTCGATAGGCGATTGCCTTCTCGGCAATGATCTCGTTGAGGGCGTAGGGAAACGCCCGATCGAGGCACAGGATCAGCCCCGGCGTGACCGGGTACTCGAGCATCGCCCGGTCCATCCCGCGGATCGCGGCGCTAATGATGTGGTCCAGGTCCTGCTCGCCGCCGCGGTTGCGCTTCATCGGGTTGAAGCGCAGCTCGATCGTGGTGATGTTGTTCTTGCGGTACGCCCCGCCGATGACCTCGTAAACCGAACGCTCGACAGCGATCGGCGAGCTCTGGATCAGCTCGGTCCAGTGGAAGAGCTGGAGGTAGCCGTCAAAGCTCCTGCCCCGTCGAGCCGACACGGTGATCAGCTGCCGGAACTCCCAGTAGTCCTTGGTCGGCAGCCGGATCCTCTGGGCGTGGGCGATGCCCCACATGATCGCCGGGGCCACGGCGCCACCGAGATGGGTATGAAGCTCCGTCAGTGGCCGGCTGCGCGGAAGAACCGTGGGCACGCCCCGATGCTATCGGAGCGTGCCTCCACGCCATTCCATATGTCTACCGATGTCCGGCTGGCCAGCTCCCCATGACCTGACGCAACGAGGCGAACTCGCCGAGGTGGTAGCTGTTGTGGTTCCCGACGACCGTCAACTCGCGGAAGACGGTGTGGCCAGGCGTGCCTTCCAGCACCGCAAACAGATCGATCGACATGTCGCCGGCGATCCGATCGAGCGCCCGCAGGTCATCGCGGAATTGCTCGACCGTTTGTCGGAAGCCGGCTTCATCGGTCTCGGCGTCCGGAGCGGGCCAGTAGCCGATTGGCCACTTGGGCGACACGTGCCCGACCGGATCCTCGATGTAGCGCAGGATGTCCCACTGCGTTATCCGGATGTGCTCAATGACGTGCCACGGCGAGTAGCCAACGTTCGGCGCACGCTGGTTAATGGCCCAGGCGGGGAAGTCGCCGACAGCCTCGTCGAAGCCCATGTGCGCCTCCGTTCCGCGCAGTTGAGCAATCAGCAGGCGGCGCTGGTCGTCTATCGCAATATTCCGGTCAGCTGAGGCCGTTCGCGACGAGCGCGGCCTGTTGGCTGGTGCGGCGGAGGCGCGCCTCTTCGGGCACCTGGTCGCGCGCGTGGTAGCTGGAGCGGACTAGCGGACCTGACTCGACGTGCTTGAAGCCCAGAGCGAGGGCCTCGTCCTTAATCTCAGCGAACTCGGTCGGGTGGTAGTAGCGCTCGATAGCCAGGTGCTGCTCCGAAGGCCGCAGGTATTGACCGATAGTCAGGATGTCGCAGTCGACCAATCGGAGGTCGATGAATGCGGTGGACAGCTCCGCGCGCGTCTCACCCAGGCCAACCATCAGGCTCGACTTGGTGTGCACGGTCCCGTCGCGGCCGGACAGCTCCTGCCCGAGCTCCTTCGCACGCTTCAACACCTCTAACGAACGCGCGTAGCGGGCGCGCTTGCGCACGGGCTTCTGCAAGCGTTCAACGGTTTCGAGGTTGTGGTTGAGGATGTCGGGCGCGGCCTCCATCACGGTGCGCAAGGGTTCGTGGCTGCCGTTGAAATCGGGGATAAGGACCTCGACGCCCATCCCGGGGCACTCGCGACGAAGCGCGCGAATCGTCTCGGCAAAGATGTGCGCGCCACCGTCGGGCAGGTCGTCCCGCGCGACGCTGGTGACCACAACGTGCTCGAGGCGCATCTCTCGGATTGCCTCGGCGACGCGACGCGGCTCATCCTCATCGTTCCAGGTTGGCCGGCCCGTCTTCACCGCGCAGAAGCCGCAGGCGCGGGTGCAGACATCGCCCAGGATCATGATCGTCGCGGTGCGCTGCTCCCAGCACTCCCCGATGTTCGGGCAATGGGCCTCTTCGCAGACCGTATTGAGGGAGAGGCCGCGCAGGATGCCCTTCAGGTCGTGGTAGTTCTCGCCGGAGGGGAGTCGCGCCTTGATCCAGTCCGGGTGCCGGCGCAGCGCGGTCGAACCATCGGCGGCCGGAGCACCGAACGAGCCGCCGCCCATCGCGATCGTCGGCGGGACGTGCGCGCCATGTGCGCTTGCGCCGGCTGGCTCGAACATCGGCAGCTCTCTACCCACGGCCCGAGTGTAGGCGGGGCGCCGGGGATCCGCCTCAGCCACCGCCCGTGCCCCACGTGTCCACGATGCCCTGCTCCAGCGATCGTGGCCGGAAGTCGAGCTCCGCGGTCGCCTTGTCGTGCTTCGCCCAGTAGGTGACGCCCTCCGCCGAGCTGATCGTCTCCGCGATGTTCGTTGGCAGGCCGGGCAGCCCGCCAAGACGGTCGTTGATCGGTGCGAAAAGACGGAGCAGGCGCGTCGGCACGGTGAATCGCGGCGGCTTGCGGCCGCCAAGGCGCGCCGCGATGGCGACTGAAGCAGCCAGGCGATGGGGATCGCCGGCGAGTGAGTACGCCTCGCCCACGCGGCCGCGGTCGAGCGCCGCCACGATCGCATCGGCGAGATCGTCCACGTGGACCCACGCCATTCCGGTTGACGGGAAGGCAACAAAGCGAAGCTTGCCCTGATAGGCGAGCAGGAGTTGTTGGCTGGCCTCCGAGTGGTCATTGGGACCGTAGGTCTGCGCGGGCTGGACGATGATGATCGGGGCGCCTTGCTTGATCCGCGCCTCGGCAGCCTCGTGGGCGCGGTACTTGGTCTCGTCGTACCAGGAAATGAAGCCGGCCTTCACGTCGCGTCGGTATGTTTCATCCACCAGCTTGCCGCGGGTGTTGCCGAAGACGTTGTTGGTCGACACGTAAAGGATGCGCCTTGCGCCGGCGGCCACGGCGGCGTCCAGGACCCTCTCGGTCGCGCCAACGTTGGAGTCCCACATCCTCTGGCGCTCCGACGGCTTGATCCCGATCCGATACTCACCGGCGGCGTGGATGACCGCATCCGCGCCCTGCATGTGCGCCGCCAGCGCGGAGGAGTCGGACAGGTCGCTGACTACGAGCGTGACGCGGTCCCGTTTCAGGTGACCTGCCTTTGCCGGATCGCGCACCAGCGCGACTACCTCATCGCCGCGCGCGGCCAGCCGTTTGACGATGGCGCGGCCAATGAAGCCCGCGCCGCCCGTGACTACGATGCGCACCGGTCGAGTGTAGAAGTGCGCCCAGACTTCCCTCAGACTTCGTGTCGCGGGGCAATCAGGTCGTACGCTTCAACCGGCCGTCGGAAACCCTTCAGCTCGACCGCGCCAAGTGGCGACGCTTCGAAATGCCGCTCGATCCGAGCATAGGTAGGTCCTGACATCAGAATCTGTCCGGGTTGAGCAAGGCCGCAAAGACGAGCGGCGAGGTTGGCGACACTGCCGATGACCGCGTAGCCGTAGTGGCCTTTGAAGCCGATGCGGCCCAGCGTGGCGAAGCCAACGGCGATGCCCACACCGAAGCCAAGATCATGACCCTGGCGATGCCACTGCCTGCTCAGCTCCTCGAATCGAGCGCGCATGGCGACGGCCATCCGGACCCCCTGGAGCGTGTGCTCGGCGACCGGCGGCGGATCGTTCAAGAAGATCATCATCCCGTCGCCGGCGTAATGCTCAAGCGTGCCCTCGTGTGCGGTGATGATGCTGCCCATCGCTTCGTGGTACTCGCGGAGCACACGGAGCACCTCTTCTGGCTCGGCTTCCTCCGCGAACGAGGTAAAACCGCGAAGGTCGCAGTAAACGGCCGTCACCTCGCGTCGATGGCCGGCCAGGAGCTGTTCCCCATCGGAAGTCGAAACGAGCTTGGCGACGGTGGATGGAAGGTATCCGGCAAGCTCCTCGCGCTGTCGCTCGATCGTCCCCAGGAGTCGCACGTTCTCGAGAACAATCGCGGCCTGATTCGCGAAGGTCCTAACGACGCTTATCTCCTCCTCCGAGAAGGCGCGGACGGTCAACCGCGCCAGGCCGAAAACGCCGACGAGTCGATTCTCCGTGCGGACGGGCACACCCAGGATGGTGCGAAACCCGCCGATGCGCTGACCCTCAAGCCACTCGTATCCGGCGTCGGCAATGACGTCCTCGATCTGGACGGCATCGTTTGACAGGAC
>JBPCKH010000081.1:0-9938 GCA_051004475.1 Candidatus Limnocylindria bacterium
GATCCGGACTCACTGGCGCTCTCTGCTCCTGGTACTGGTTGTGCGAAAGATCATTCCCACCTCGAGATGTGATCAGAGACGCTTCGAAGAGCCCCTGCGCTGCGCAACGGTCACGTGGTGTAAATCGCGACGCTTCGGGAGAGTCGGGGCCGGCGGCGATCTCTGGATGGCAGGTTGCCGTTACCCGCCGGTAACCAGTCGCTGAATATCTTGGATGCTGATCAGAATGATGAGCGCCATGAGGACCGCAAAGCCGGTCAGATAGATGAGCGCCTCGCGCTCGGCAGGCAACTTGCGTCGGCGGATCGATTCGAGCAGGACCACCGCGATACGACCTCCGTCGAGCGGAGGGAACGGCAGGACGTTGAGCACCGCCAGGTTGAGCGACAGGACAGCCACGAAGCTCAGCTGAGCGGCCAACGGTGCCTGGAGCACCTCACCGGTCATCTCGGCGATTCCGATCGGCCCTCGAGCGTCACCGGCCGCGTCGGGATTCAACCCGATCAGCCCGCCGACGGCCGAAGCCAGGCCCCCGGGGATGGCCAGCGCTCCCTGCGCGGCCCCACCGAATCCGAGCCCCAGCGCATCGAGTGGTCCGGTCACCGGGGAGGGCTCTTCCTCGAAACGAGCCGGCTCGTACGCGATGCCGATCGGTCCCTGACCGCGCGCCAGCTGCTCGTCGCTCAGACGCCGGGGAATGATGACGATGTCGTTGACCTCGCCGTCCCGGTCAACCGCCAGCGTCACGGGCTCCGTGGCCTTGCTGGCGACATAGGCCGTGAGGTCGCGCGAACGCTCGAACTCCTGGTCGTCGGCGGCGGTGATGATGTCGCCGACTTCGAGCCGGCCGTTGGCCGGGCTGTCCTCCTGGACCTCAACAATGGTGAGCGGTCCATGACCGATCTGCTGCGGCAGGCTCACCACGGCCGAGAAGAGAGCTCCGGCAAGTGCGAAGTTCATCACCACGCCGGCGAGCAGTACGGTCAGGCGAATCCAGATGGGCTTGCGGTTGAACGCTCCCGCCATGGCGTGCTCGACCTCGTCATCGGTCATGCCCTGTTCGCGAAGGCGGCGCAATTCGACGTCCCCATCCTCGCCCAGCATTTTCACGAACCCGCCGAGTGGGATCCAGTTCACGCTGTAGCGCGTGCCGCGCCAGGTAACGGATGCGACTCGAGGCGGGAATCCGACGCCAAACTCCTCAACCGTGATCCCAGCGCGCTTCGCGACGAGAAAGTGACCGAGCTCATGGACCAGCACGAGAACGATAAGCACCCCGAGAAACGCCGCGATCGTACCGATGGTTTCCATCAGCCTGCGCTCAAGGTGGCACGAATCTCGGCGTCGAGGTCGGCGATGTCGTTGAGTGCAGGCTCGTCCGGGGCGCCCCAGCGCTCGACCGCGTCGGCGATGGTCGTGGCGATGTGCTGGAAGCCGATCCGTCCGTCAAGAAACGCCGCGACGGCGACCTCGTCCGAAGCGTTCAGGATCGTTCCCCGGTTACCGCCCACGTCGGCCGCGGACCGTACGGCGTCGTATGCCGGATAGGCGCCCATCGCCAACGGCTCGAAGTCGAGGCTGCCCCAAGTCGCGGGATCCGAGCGGCGCGCGAGCGACGGCAGGCGCTCGGGGAAGGTTAGGGCGTACTGGATCGGGAGGCGCATATCGGGCAGTCCGAGCTGGGCCTTGTACGAGCCGTCGGTGAACTCGACGATGGAGTGCACGACGCTCTGCGGATGGATCACGGCATTGATCTTAGAGTACGGGAGCCGGTAGAGCCATTTGGCCTCCATGACCTCGAAGGCCTTATTCACCAGGGTCGCCGAGTCGATCGTGATTTTCGAGCCCATGCGCCAGGTGGGGTGCGCGAGCGCCTGTTCGACACTGACCACTCCGAGGGTCGCCGGGTCACGACCCCGGAACGGCCCACCGCTGGCGGTCAGGACGAGACGCGCAACTGAATCGGCTGGTTCACCGGCCAAGCACTGCCAGATCGCGGAATGCTCGCTGTCCACCGGTCGAAGCCGATCGAGCGGATCGCCGCCAAGCTCATCGAGCAGTGCACTCACGAGGTGGCCACCGGTGATGAGGGTTTCCTTGTTGGCGAGGGCAACGCGTCGTCCCGAACGCAACGCCGCCAGGACGGCGGGAAGGGCCGCCATGCCGGTGGTTGCGACAACGGCCATGTCGACGCCGTTGAGGGTCGCCAGCTCCTCCAAGCCATCACCTGCCCAGCGCGCAGGTGCGAGCTCGCGCTGTGCCGCATCTGCGCACCACCAGCGCGCATTCGGCCATGCCGACAACTGCTCGGCCATCGGCGCACCGCCCCGCGCACTTGCCAGCGCGACGACGCTGAATCGTTCCGGCATGGCCGAAATGACCTCGAGCGTCTGTCGACCGATCGATCCCGTCGAGCCGAGAACCGCGATGCCGGTCATGCCACGCGTCCGGCAGCCAGCATCGCGTAGCCCGCCAGGACCGGGGCCGCGAACAGGAACGAGTCGACGCGGTCGAGAATGCCGCCATGCCCCGGCACCAGGAAGCCGGACTCCTTGCGCCCGGCGGCGCGCTTGAGCATCGACTCGGCGAGGTCTCCAGCCTGAGCAGCGAGCCCGACGAGGGGACCGATGATCAGAGGATGCCAGGGCTCAAGGCCTACAAGGAGGGCGCCGATCCCGGCCCCGAGCGTCGCGACGACCAAGCCACCGGCGAGGCCTTCCATCGTCTTCGACGGGCTGATGTGGTCGAGCATCCGACGCCGCCCGAGCCAACTGCCGGTCAGGTAGGCACCTGTGTCGTAGCCCCACACCACCAGGGCCAACATGAGCGCCCAGGCCGCACCCGACCCGATCCCGAAGAAGCCCACCGGCGTACTTGCGGACCCGCCGGACGGCGCAAGATGCGCCACCAGCACGATCGCCGGCAAGAGGAGTCCGACGTACGCGACTCCAAACGATGTCATCGCCCAGGTCATCAGTCCGGCGCGCGGATCAGCGCGCGTGAAGCCCACCGCAGCGTAGACGAGCATCACTGCAACCATGGTCGCCGCCACCAGCCCAGGAGGATCAAGCGCGGCGACGAGCGTGGAGGCCGCCCCACCGACGCTTGCACCGTTGGTGGTGATCAGTCCGGCCGATACGAGTGCCATGCCGCCGATCAACGTCAGCACCTGCGGCGGCTGATGGCCGGCGCCGTCGAGCAATCCAACAAGCTCCACCAGTGCCAGGAACGCGGCGACGCCGATCAGCAGGGAGACCCATGGTTCGCCGAGAAGCAGGATCGCCAGGATGATGGGGGCGAGCACCGCGGCGCTCAGAATTCGGGTTCGGAGCATGTCTATCCTCCGAAACGCCGGTCGCGACGCACGTAATCCGCGAGCGCCGCGTCGAAGTCGTCCTCAGTGAAGTCCGGCCAGAACTTCGCGCTGAACACCAGCTCGGCGTACGCCGCCTGCCAGAGGAGAAAGTTGCTCGTCCGCTGATCGCCACCGGTCCGGATGATGAGGTCCACGTCCGCCTGGCCCGCCGTGTAGAGATGCTCGGCGAAGTGTGCCTCGGTGATGGCGTTCGCATCGGCCCGAGCGGCCAGCAGCGCGCGAGCGGCGTCCACGATTTCTGCCCGTCCGGAGTAGTTGAAGCAGATGTTGAGGGTCATCCGGGTGCCGTGGCCGGTGCGCTCCTCCGCCGACCTGATCGAGCGCTGGACATCAGATGGCGCCTCATGCAGGCGACCGATGATTCGGACCCGAACGCCCTCATCGATTAGCTCATCGGTGTACTGGCGCACAGCACCGTCGATGAGCCCGAAGAGGCCAGAGACCTCGTCCTCCGGGCGATTCCAATTCTCGGTGCTGAAGGTGTAGACCGATAGGGTCTCGACGCCGCGATCCCGAGCGCGGCGCACGATGGGACGAATCGCCTCGATCCCCTGGATGTGCCCGGCCAGCACGGGCAAGCCGCGTTCGCGCGCCCAACGTCGATTTCCGTCGGCGATGATGGCCACATGCCGGGTTCGGACTTCGTCCGGCACGCTCAGACCTCCAGGATCTCGGCTTCCTTGCGATCGGCGCGGGCGTCAATCACCTCGACATGCCGATCAGTCAGCTTCTGAAGAAGCTCAAGTTCGCGGTGCTCCTCGTCCTCGGACAGGTCGCCGTCGCGCAGTGCTTTCTTGAGCAGATCGGATGCCTCACGCCGATGATTGCGCACCTCGACACGCGCCTCCTCGGTGCGGCGGCGGACCTGCTTGACCATCTCCTTGCGCCGATCCTCGGTGAGCGGCGGGACGTTCAGGCGCACCACGGTGCCGTCGACGTTCGGCATCAGGCCAATGTCACTCCTGGTGATCGCCTTCTCGATGGCGCCCAGGACCGAGCGGTCCCACGGCTGGATGACGATCAGGTGCGCATCCGGCGTGCTGATCCCAGCCACCTGGTTGAGGGGCGTCTGCGTGCCGTAATAGTCGACGGTGATGCGATCCACCAGCGCGGTCGACGCGCGACCGGTCCGGATCCCGCTGAAGTCACGCTCCATGGCCTCGATCGCGTGCTGCATCTTGGGTTCGATCGCGATCAGCGCTTCGTGCGTCATCGTGTCAGTCTCCTGAGATCAACGTGCCGATTCGCTCGCCGGCGATCGCCCGCGTGATGTTGCCCGGAACCGTCATGTCGAACACAACGATCGGCATCTCGTTGTCCATCGCCAGGCTCACGGCCGTTGCGTCAAGTGCCTGGAGCCGGTTGCTCAGCAGATCCGTGTAGCCGATGTGGCTGAAACGCTTCGCGTTGGGATGTTTCTCGGGGTCGGCATCGTACACCCCGTCGACCCGCGTTGCCTTGAGAATCACCCGGGCGTGCACCTCGACGGCGCGCAGGGTCGCTGCCGTATCGGTCGTGAAGTACGGGTTGCCGGTACCCGCAACCATCACCACAACCCGGCCCTTCTCGAGGTGCCTGACCGCACGTCTCCGGATGTACGGCTCGCAGATCTCGTTCATGGCGATCGCGCTCATGACCCGGGTTGGACAGCCGGACTGCTCGAGCGCGTCCTGGATGGCAAGCCCGTTCATCACGGTAGCCAGCATGCCCATGTAGTCCCCCGTCGAGCGATCCCTCCCCCGCGCGCTGGCAGCCAGGCCACGGAAGATGTTGCCTCCACCGACGACCACCGCGATCTCGGTCCCGTCCTCCTTACCCGCGGTCACCTGGCCGGCGATCAGGCGTACGACCTCAGGATCGAGCCCATACTCGTTCTGCCCCGTCAACGCCTCGCCGGAGAGCTTGAGCAGCACTCGACGATGAGCCGCCGGCGGCGTTGTGACCCGTTCGGTCACCGTCAGGCGGCCTCTTCGGTTTCCGGCTGAGTCATCTCGCCGACGCCCATCCGCGCGAAGCGGGCGACCCTGATGTTCTCGCCGAGCAACGCAACCTTCTCCGTAATGAGGTCCGAGATCTTGCGATCGGTGTCTCGGTACGGCTGGTCGAGCAGGCAGATCGACTCGAGCCACTTGTTCAGCTTGCCTTCGACGATCATGGGAATCCGGTCCGCCGGGCGGCCGTCGCGCTCCGCATCGACCGCAAAAAGCCGCTTCTGCTCGTCGAGCAGATCGGCCGGTATGTCGTCGCGGCTCACGTATTGCGGCGCCATGCCGGCCACCTGCATGGCGATCTCGCGAGCCAGTTGCTGGAATTCATCGGTGAGCGCCACGAAATCGGTCTCGCAGTTCAGCTCCAGCAGGACGCCGAGACGCGATCCGTGATGGATGTAGCTCGTCACGATCCCCTCTCGCGCGACACGTCCGGCCTTTTTCGCAGCCGTCGAGAGACCCTTCTCGCGCAGGAAGAGCACGGCCTTCTCGAGATCCCCGTCGGACGCTTCGAGGGCCCGCTTGCAGTCCATGATGCCGGCGCCGGTCTGCTCCCGAAGCCGTTTCACATCCTCAGGCTTGATCATCAATGTGTTCGTCATGTCCTTTCGCCTGACGCCTACGGGCGCGGCTCGTGTTCCTTGGCGTGCTCGGCAATCTGGCGCTCGTGTTCGCGATCAGGATTGTGTTCGGGCTCGCCATCTTCGATATTGGCGGCGCGTCGAGCCCGCGCCTTGCGCTCCTCTTCCTCATCCTCTTCGGATTCAGGCTCGAAGACGAGTGCCTCGCCGGTGGCCAGCGCGGCGGTGTAGTCGGCTTCGGACCCCAACGCTGTGTCATCGACCGGTGGGAGCGCCTCCGCCTGCTCGAACTCCTCGTCCAACTTGGCCTGGCGTTCCTGCTGCGCGACGCTCGCCGCGTCGGCGATGAGCCCGCATATCAGGCGCACAGAACGAATCGCGTCGTCGTTGGCCGGGATGACCCAGTCGATCAGGTCAGGATCGCAGTTGGTGTCGGTCATCGCGACGATCGGAATCTCGAGCCGGCGCGCCTCCGCCACCGCTATCGCCTCGCGATGCGGGTCGACGATGAAGACGGCGCCCGGCACGCGACGCATCTTGCGGATGCCGCCGAGCGCGTTGTCCAGCTTCTTGATCTCCTCGCCCAGCTTCGTGGCTTCCTTCTTCGTGAGGCGCTCGAACTCGCCGGCTTCACGCCGCGCCTCGAGGGCCTCCAGCCGCTGAATACGACGCTTGATGGTGGTGAAATTGGTCAGCATCCCACCAAGCCAGCGCGTATTGACATAGTGCTGGCCCGACCGCGTCGCCGCCTCCGAGAGCGCATCCTGGGCCTGCTTCTTCGTGCCGACGAAGAGGACGCTCTCCCCGCGGCGGACCGTCTCGCGCACGAATTCGAGCGCGGCCTCAAGCAGCGACACGGTCTGGGCCAGGTCGATGATGTGGATCCCGTTCCGCTCGGCGAAGATGTACTCGCGCATCTTCGGATTCCAGCGGCGGGTCTGGTGCCCAAAATGGACGCCCGATTCGAGCAGCTGCTTCATGCTGGTGGCAGCCAAGAGATACCTCCGGTTCGTTCCTCCGCTCGACGTCGGCTCCCGAGGTCCACCGCCATGCGACGATCGCAGAGCAGCACCGAGGACCGTCAGGATCCGCCGAGCGTGTGTGATGGGGTCTCGCACGGATGCACGAGGCCTAAGAGTATATCAGAGCGTCGACCGCGCTCCGGCGGGCAGTCTCAACTCCACCGAACCCCACCACACAGTACCTAAGTACTTCCCGCTGGTCCGCAAGTACCTTGACCCTCCCTCCCTGGCTCCTAGCATCCGCCCGCAATCGCGATGCGTCCGTGCATCGGACCGCACACCGTCAGCAGTCGCACCTGGAGGAATGATCCATTGCAACGATCCCGACTGATCGTCCCCCTGACCGGTCTCGTCGCCACGCTGGTGGTCGGACCGCTCGTGGCAACCGTCGCACTCGCCGCCGATCCGACCGTCGTCGTGCGAGCCGGTGACACGCTCACCAGCATCTCGAAGCGCCACGACGTCGGTATCGAGGCACTCGTCCACCTGAATGACCTCGAGAACCCCAATCGGATCTACGCCGGCCAGCGCCTTCGGATCGCCACGGCTCCTGCGCCGGCCGCCCCCGTGCCCGCGCCGACCACGGCGCCAGCCACGCCGGTCGTGCACACGGTCAGCAGCGGACAGAACCTGACCACCATTGCGCGTCGCTACGGCGTCACCATCGCGGCGATCGTGCAGGCCAATGGCATCGGCAACGCGAGCCGCATCTACGCCGGCCAGCGCATCACGATTCCCGTTGCGGCTCCTGCACCGGCCGCGGCCGCGCCGGCCGCAGCATCAGCGGGCCTTCCCGCCTCGATGGCGTCCCTGGTCGCGAAGCGCGATGGAATCCGCCGCATGATCGTGGAGGAAGCGAATCGCTACCAGGTGCCGCCGGCGTTTGCGCTCGCCGTTGCCTGGCAGGAGTCTGGCTGGCAGCAGGACGTGGTCAGCAGCGCCGGCGCCGTGGGCGTCATGCAGCTGATGCCCGACACCGCCGACTGGATCGGCGGCGTGATGCTCGAAACACCGGTAAACAGCAATGACGCACGCTCGAACGTTCGGGCCGGCGTCCGCCTGCTCGCGCACTACCTGGGCCGGTACGACGGCGATCGCGACCGCGTGCTCGCCGCCTACTACCAGGGGCAGTGGGCCACCGACAATCGTGGCATCTACGCGGTGAGTCGACCGTACATCGCGTCGATCAAGGTCCTCGAGCGCATCTTCGGCGGCTGACACTCACTCCGCTCCGATGTCCGGGATCCGTCGCAGACGCCAGCGGGCGGCGGTCCCGGCCTCGGGCGCGGCGATGACCAGATCGACCCGCAAACCGCGCGAGCGAACGCCACTGGCGGCGGCGAAGGCAGCAAGCGTTCGACCGATTCGGGCAGTGCGGCGTCGATCGATCGTCTCCGAGCCGTCCCCGGTGCGATCGGTCCGTCGGGCACGCACCTCAATCGCCACCAGCGTCGTGCCCGGATCGACCGCGATGAGATCGACTTCACCGCCGTTCTCGGAGCGCCGCCGGCGGGCAAGAACCTGCCAGCCATCGCCTTCGAGCCATCTCGCCACCGCCTGCTCGGCGGCGATGCCCAGCTCGTGCCGCGGGTCTCCCATCGGTCTATGTTCCTCGCAGGGAGGCGAGTCACCCGAAGCGTGATCAGTCCAGGCCGAGTGCCTCTTCGTCGACGAGCTCCCATGCGAAGTCGAGCGGGAGCTGGGTGCCGGCCAGCAGGAGGCGGATGGGGGCGAACGATCGTCGGTGCCACGCGCACGGGCCCTCGCTCAGCAGCGCGTCCACGTGCCGTTGCGTCCCGTACCCCTTATGCCGCGCGAAACCATAGGCCGGATAGCGTCGGTCGATCTCCTCGCAGATTCGGTCGCGCGTCACCTTCGCGACAATGCTCGCCGCCGCAATCGAGGCACTGATGGCGTCGCCGTCGATGATCGGTCGCTGCGGAAGATCGAGGTCGCGGAGCCGTAGGGCATCGATGAGGAGGTGATCCGGCCTGTCCGCGAGTCGCTCCACGGCCTCGCGCATGGCCAGCTTGGTTGCCTGCAGGATGTTGATGCGGTCGATCACGTCGACCTCGATGCAGCCAACCCCGACACCCTCCGCCCGATCCAGGATCAGCTCGTACAACGCCTCACGGCGAGCACGCGGCAGCACCTTGGAGTCCCGGATGCCCTTGATCCGATGCCGTTCAGGAAGTACGACCGCGGCGGCGACCACCGGCCCGGCCAGGCATCCCCTGCCAACCTCGTCGATTCCGGCGATGCGTGCGAAACCCGCCAGATGGAGCTCACGCTCGTGACGCATATGCGCGTCGCGCACCTTGGTGCGGCGACGGGGGCGACGGGGCGTGACCGGTCCAGTGAGGAGCCGGCTCACCAGATCAGTTGGTGCGGCGCTCGCGGAGCGTGGCGGACTTGCCGACCCGGTCTCGGAGGAAGTAGAGCTGCGCGCGTCGAGCAACGCCGTGACGAACCACCTCGATCCTGTCGATGCGCGGTGCGTGCACCATGAAAGTGCGCTCCACGCCGACGCCGCTAGCGATGCGCCGAACGGTGATTGCCTTGTTCAGGCCACCGCCGCGCATCCGCATGACGGTGCCCTCGAAGACCTGGATCCGCTCGCGGGTCCCCTCGACCACCTTCACCGCGACGCGGACCGTATCGCCGGGGGCGATCTCTGGCACGTCGGTTCGGAGCTGCTCGCGCTCGAGCTCCTTGATGGCGTTCATTGTGGGGCGACCTCATTAACGCGGACTTACCCGCGGCTTACCGGATGGTGACACACGAACGCGACCGCGCACTGCGGCCGCGACGATGCCGAGTATAGCAGTGGCCACCGAGCAGCGCCAAGGCGTCCGGCGTCGAGCAGGAAGCGGCTCCGCTGGCCGCCGAACTCGATTGATCGAGCGCGATTCACCGGAACGTCATCCCCCGTGCGATCCACGCGATGTATCGAGCGCGCTCGATCGAGCAC
>JBPCKH010000082.1:0-5038 GCA_051004475.1 Candidatus Limnocylindria bacterium
ATTCGTATGTCGGGGAGCCTGTGGTCGTGGCAGCGAGCGGCCTGCGCGTTACGGGCGTTCTGGAGACTCCCGCGGGAAAAGTGGAGATCGAACGGCGCCCGGGAGCGGCGGCACAGAAGGCACTGCCGCCGACACGGTTCCTGCCCGCGGGCGATCGATTTCCTCAGCTGCCGGAGGAGGCGCCTATCGGCTGGAGCGATGCCGTCCAGGCCGAACAGATGGTCGCGATGATCGCCGAGCGCCGCCTTGCCGGCGCGGAGGGCGAGCTGCTCCTCATCGAGGAGCCCGAGTTGATGCTCACGCCCCACCAGCAACGTCACCTGTATGAGCTCCTGCGCCGCTACGCCGAGCGCAACCAGGTCATCTACTCGACACGGTCTCCGGCGTTGCTCGACGCAGCCCACTACAGCGAGATCGTCAGGCTGGATCGGACGTCGGCAGGCGTGACGGTCCGCCGGGCGCCAGATGAGCTACTGGACGACGAGCAGCGCCTGCGTCTGGCCGCGGAGTTCGACCACGAGCGCAGCGAAATGTTCTTTGCGACGGCCGTTGTCCTGGTCGAGGGTCAGACCGAGCGGCTGTCGTTTCCGCGGCTCTTCAGGCGGCTGGGTCATGACCCGGACGCCCTGGGCATCTCCATCGTCGAGGTGGGCGGCAAAGGAAATCTGATCCTGTTCGCCCGCGTGCTCGCGGAGTTGCGTATCCCGCACGTGATCGTCCATGACGGCGATAGCGGCGAGGGTAGTCATCGCGAGAACGAGATCATTCGCCAATCTGCCGGGCGGGCGCCGGTCATCGTCCTGGATCCCGATTTCGAGGCCGTCGCCGGCATTCGCAGCCACGAAGACAAGGTGCTCAACGCCTGGCGCCTCTTTGCGACGATGGACCCCGCCAGCATCCCGCGCCCGTTTCGAGAGATCGTGGAAAAGACGGTTGCTCTGGCCGTCGGAGACGCTTAAGCCACCTCGCGTCTGATCGTCAGCGTGGCCAGCACGGCCAGCAGAAGCGCAATACCGGCGAGCACCGCTACATCCAGTTGAACTGCCGCGCTGTCCAGTCCGGATCCCTTGACCAGTACCTCTCGCAACCCGTCGATGCCGTAGGTCATCGGCATGACGCGGGCGATGGGTTCGAGGACGCCGGGCAGCGAATCGATCGGCCAGAGCAGCCCGGCGAGCAGCGTCTGCGGAACGATCACCAGCGGGATGAACTGGAGGATCTGGAACTCGGTCCGGGCGAAGGTCGACAGGAATATGCCCAGGTTCACGGCACACAGCGCGAGCAGGAGGGTGATCACGAAAGCGAGGATCGGAGACCCAGCGATTGGCACGCCCAGCCCCAGGTTTACCTCTGGCAGCGGGCCAACGGCATCGATCTGGAGGCTGCCGAGGAGGAAGGCGAGCACCAGCGCAACCTGGAGCGTGGCGAAAACGCCGAAGCCCACGCTGTAGCCGACAACGATCTCAACCCGTCTGACGGGCGTGGCCAGCAGGCGCTCGAGAGTTCCGCCGACACGTTCGCGCAGGAAGCTGATGCCGGTCAGGATGAAGACCAGGAAGAAGACCACGAAGCCGACCAGCGCCGGCGCGAAGGCGTTGAAGAAGTCGCCGTCGCCTGCGCCGTAGATCGATTCCTGCTCGATCGGTGGCCCAGTCTGTCCGAGCGCGGTCGCAACCAGTTGCCGCAGCTCGCCGATGCGGCCGCTGTCGGCCGGAGGATTGATTCCCGGTGTAATCACCTTGATGCCCGGCTGCTCACCGTCGAGCGTTACGACGAGCGCAATGTCGATCTGCGCGTCGCGCAGCGCCTGGCGGGCCGCCTCCTCGTTGGTGATGTCATCACGAAAATCGATCCCGGCCGCTGCGGCTGCCTCTTGAAGGCGTTGCCGACCGATGTCACCAGCTGGCCCGGCGGGAGTCACGGCGGCCAGGCGCGTCGCGGGCGCGTCCTGGTCGCGGATGACCCATCCGAGAAGCGCCATGATCACGATCGGCGCCACGAAGACGAGCGCGAGCGTGCGGTGATCGCGCCGGAAAAGGTCCGCGATGCGGCGGCTGATGGCCAACGTTCGGCGGGCGTTCATCTCTCTGACTCGTCCCCGCCCAGGTGCAGGAAGGCTTCTTCGATGTCCTGCGTACCGGCGCTCTCTCGGAGTTCCGCGCCGGAACCGCGTGCGAGGAGCTTTCCGTGGAGCATCAGCAGCAGCTCGTCGCAACGATCGGCCTCGTCCATGACGTGACTGCTGACGATGAGCGTGGCGCCCTCCGCGGCGAGCTGCCTGAAGTGCTTCCAGAACTGGACGCGAAGGGCGGGATCGATGCCCACCGTTGGCTCGTCGAGGAACAGCACGCTCGGCCGATGAACCAGGGCGCAGGCCAGCGACAGTCGGCGGCGCATGCCACCCGAGAGCTGATGCGCCGGCGCATTCCGCCGCGAGGTGAGCTCCACAAGGTTGAGCACATCGATCAGCGCGCCCTTGTCCCGCGTTCCGGAGAGCGCGGCAAAGAAGCGCAGGTTCTCCCATACGGACAGGTCCACGTAGATACCTTCCGACTGCGTCATGTAGCCGATGCGGGCAAGATTCTCGCGATCGGGCATGCGGACGCCGAACACGCGCGCCTCGCCGGAGGTTGGCTTGGCCAGCCCAACGAGGCATCGGATCAGGGTCGTCTTGCCGGAGCCGTTGGGACCGAGCAGACCGTAGATGCGGCCGGCAGGGAGCTCCAGGTCAAGGGCATTGACGGCCACCAGGTCACCGAAGCGCTTGGTCCGCGCCCGAGTCTCCCCCGCGTTAATCAGCTCGTTCATTGCGGACTGAGCCCAACCACGGCTATCTGGACCAGCTCATCGACCGCTTGCTGGGGCGTCATCGGCAGGTCGGCCATCCGCTCGAGAGCAGGCCGTGTGAGGAGTGGAAGAAGATCGGACCGACGAACGCCTGGAGGGCGACCACCGGGTGCATCGGTTTGATTCGACCCAGCGACATCTGTCCGGCCACGTACTCGGCAAGGACGGCGAGCGTGGACGTGAAAACCGGGCGCATGCCAATCAATGCGGTCTCCGAGCCTGAGGTGACCTCGAGGAACACGGCGCGCAGCAACCCAAGCCGCTCACCCGCTACGCCCACTACCGCTCGTGCGACGAGCGGCAACACGACGGAAGGCGGATCCGTTCCATGCTCGATGACGATGGCGCGCACCGAGTCGAACGGCGAGTAGGTTTCGATCATCCCCTGAAGGAGCGCGGCTTTCCCGGGGAAGATCCGATACAAGGTCCCGCGAGACACGTCGGACGCCCGCGCGAGATCGTCCATCGCCAGGTCGAAGAGCGAGCTGCGGATGAGCATCTCCGGGGCGGCATTCAGGATGCGCGTTCGAGCGTCAGGCCGAGGCTCGTGAGAAACGCTTTCGAGTAACGCGCGGCGAGATCCAAAATGACGGTAGAACGTCGCCCTCGAGATGCCGGCACGCTCTGTGATGCGCTCGATTGGCGCTTCGGGCTCGCTTGCCAGCACCTGGCGGGCAGCGACCATGACCTGACGCCTGATGGTCGGATCCGCGGCAACCGCAGCCATGAGGTGAACCTAGATAGGACGTTTTGTCCCGTCAAGTCTCACGCTGTCGCGAATCGATCGCGAGGCGTCAGATGGGATCCGTTGTTCTCACAGCCTTGACTGAGCTCCAACCCTCTCGAAGCAGAATTACAGTGACTAACAGTGCCCCGACCGCATCTCCCCACGTCAGTCCAAATGCCTCAGTCAGGAGGAGACCTACTAGGCCGATAAGCGCCAAAAGCCCAGCGATTCCCGTCAGGAGGCTGTCCGCCCGCAGCGCACGGCTCTCGAGTGAGCGTGCGACCCGGTACTTGGCCAACGCAAGCGGCGGCAGGACGACTATCGACGCCAGGAGCAGTGCGGTTCCCACCACTGTCGCCTCGGGATGAGACCCATCCGCGAGTGCGCGGATCGCGCTGAACCCGAGGTAGAAGCCGAGCACAAGCAATGCCACGCCGACCGTCGCCTCGGCGATCCTCTCCACTCGCTCCGCGCGATGAGGCTCGCGCGCCTCGATCGAGAAGCGCCATACCAGCGCGACGGATGCGACGGAATCGATCAACGCATCGAAGCCGAATCCAAGCAACGACAGGCTTCCAGTCGCGAGGGCCATGATCACCGCCGTACCGCCCGCGAGCGCGCTGATGACGATGCTCAGAACTGACAGCAGAAGCGCGCGGCGGAGCATGTCCTCGCGCTGGATCACCCGTGAATCCTAGCCGGGTTTCAGGTATTCAATGATCTGCTGGGCGGGATCCTGGGCTGAGGGAGCAGCCGCTCCTACGCCTCTGATGGCTTAGCGTTGCGCGGTGAGTCGGGAAGTCGAGAATTTGAATCGGCGCGCTCGACTTCTACGTCAACAAACTCGGGCTGGAGAAGCCCCATTCGTCGCCGCGATCGCCGACGTTGCCGACACCGTGGGCCACTTCCCCCACGTTGACCTGCGTCCGGACGGCGTGACGGTCCGTACCGTCTCTGGTCAGGGCGGCGCGTTAAGCGAGCGGGACGTTGAGCTGGCGCGGCGGGTCTCGGCCGTCGCTCGGACATTCCAGCTCGAGCCCGAACCCTCCGAGGTGCAGGCACTGGGCATCGCCGTCGCACAGGTTGCCGGCAACGACGTACGACCGTTCTGGGCCGCCGCCTTGGGCTACGACCTCGGCTCCGAGGATGCAATCGACCGACACCGACGCAGCCCGCACGTCTCCTTCCAAAGGCTCGACCCACCCAAGTCGGGCCGCGGCCGGATTCACATCGACGTCAGTGTGCCGGCAGATCAGGCCGAGGCGCGGGTCGCGGCGGCACTCGCAGCGGGGGGACGGCTCGCCGACGATACGCGCGCGCCCAACTGGTGGACGCTTGCTTCTCCCGAGAACCACGGCGTCGACATCGCGGCCTGGCCGGACTTCGAGGACGACGAGGACTGAGCCAGCGCCGCACAGAAGTGGTGCGCTGGCGTCCCCGGCAGGATTCGAACCTGCGACCCGC
>JBPCKH010000083.1:0-9286 GCA_051004475.1 Candidatus Limnocylindria bacterium
CACCAGTGCCGCCGCCGGCACAGCGACCAGCGGCGCAAGCGCGCGGACGGGCAGCCGACGCGCGAGACCGAGATAGCCGGCCAGAATGGCGGCGGCGAAGCCTTGGTTGAACTCGTACATGTTCGACCATGGCGCGTGGCCGGTGACGATCGCGCGCAGGACGAGGGCAGCGAGCAGCAGGATCAAGCTCAGGCTGGCCGCGGCGTGAACAGTCGGTCCCAGCGGCGTCGCACCTGTCGATTGGCGCACTGGAGCAGTCCCGCTTGCCATCGCCGGCCGCAGTTCGGTCAACACGGCGGCGGCCAGGCCGATGGCCATGACTCCGACGAGACTGATCAGCGCAGCGACGAGCAGCGCGGACGACAGGATCAACATCGAACCAGGACCACCGCGGCGTGCATGGATATCAGGACGGTCGGCGCCGGCCAGGAGTTGCCCGCACCGGCATGACCGGCGGGCTCAGATGGTCCACGTGAACAGCGTCCATCGGGGTGAAGCCGTTGAGATAGACCAGGAGCCCCATCGCGACGATATACAGTCCAGCGGTAAGATGGGCTCCATTCCAGGGCGAACTGTGCGCCGAGCGAGATGGAGCGCGCGGAGCGTCCACTCGGCAATGAGTCCAGGCGGTATACCGGCACCACGGCCACCACACGGGGGGAAACGAAGGAGAGAGCCCCAGCGCCAAACACCAACCCCAGACTGACTTCCATGCTCTCCGTCCCTGTCCTCGCCTAAGTCCGGATTTGCTACGGCAGTGTAGTGCCCAATGCGTGAAAGTTGCCTCGTAACTCAAGCCTGTCAGGAGGTTCGGATGGGCTACAGCCAGCGGTAGTTCGCCGAGTTTTGGGGGCCACGTCTTTCGGGGCCGGCAGCCTGGACGGAGCCTTGAGCCACCGGTGCGGCCAGCCTCCGGGCCATCGCGCTAGCCCTCACAGCAGCGCGATAATGAGCTCGCGGGACATCGGCTATGGAGCAGGGAGCCCGAGTTGCATCTGCCTCTCTGAGCCGCAGGCACGTTCCATGCGATACAGCGCTCCGATTCCATGGACGAGAGGTCGATGAACGCGAACGCCGAAACACTCCAGGCCGAGCCACGGCCCGACCGCGGTGCTCAGCCCGGCCATCCGAGTACGGCCGCACTGCGAGGCCACCCCCTCCATCCAGCCGTCGTCCCGCTGCCGATCGGGATGCTTGCCGCCGCCGCAAGTAGCGATCTCCTTCACCTGATGACGGGGGATCGGTTTTTTGCCCGCGCCAGTCGATGGCTGGTTGGAGGTGGCGTCGCGAGCGGGATTGCTGCTGCTGCGCTCGGACTGGTCGACTTTGCAACCATCCGCGCCGCGCGCGGACCTACCGGGATCGGTCACGCCGGGGGAAACGCCGCAGTCCTGACCATGAGCGGACTGAGCCTCCTTATTCGCGTGCGGGCCGGCAATCGTCTGCCGGCTTCCGCGTTCGTGTTGTCCGCGGCGTCGGCGGGGCTCCTCCTGGTGACCGGTTGGCTGGGCGGCGAGCTCGCCTTCCGCCAACGGATCGGAGTGATGCCGGCGGATCGCTCGGGCCTACCGGGGGGAGGCCCGAGTACCGCATCGCGGCCTGACTCGACGCTTGGGGCCAGCGACCGGCCCGCGTATCCCAGCCAGGCTGAAGGCGAGCGCTGAGCCAAGCACCGGATCGTCCAGACTTTGGCGATGCGTCCCGATTCACATGAGGCGTGCACTACGGCTCCCCAACGCCGTTTGAACAGCGGTGATTCATGCCGGGCGTGAATCGGGACGCTCCAGCCGCCCGGTCGCGGACGCAATGGTCACCTGGTGTGAATCTCGACGGTTCGGCAATTCATGTCGTCCCGTAGCAGGAATCAGTTGCATCCTGCTGGACCGATACACTGGATGCTGCCGTGAAGACCGCTCCCCCCGTCGCCGATCCGCTCGCGCCATTCAGCGAGGCGACGCGCATCTGGTTCGCCGAGGCATTCGAAATGCCGACCCGTGCCCAGGAGCTTGGATGGAAGGCGATCAGCGGTGGCAGCCATACTCTGATCCACGCGCCGACCGGCAGTGGGAAGACCCTGGCCGCCTTTCTCTGGTGCCTGGATCGCCTGATGACGGAACGACCGCCGGCGCGGAAGACGGTGCGGGTGCTGTACATCAGCCCGCTCAAGGCCCTCGCCTATGACGTCGAGCGCAACCTGCGCACGCCGCTGGCCGGCATTCGTCGCACGGCCGAGCGGCTGGGCCTGCCGGTGCCCGACATCAGCGTCGGCAGCCGAACCGGTGACACGCCGGCCGACGCTCGCCGCCAACTGACGAAGCAACCGCCCGACATCCTGGTCACCACGCCGGAGAGCCTCTACCTCCTGCTCACCAGCCAGGCGCGCGAGATCCTGCGTGGGGTCGAGCACGTGATCGTGGACGAGGTGCATGCCATCGCCGCCACCAAGCGCGGATCGCACATGGCGCTCAGCCTCGAACGACTGAGCCACGTGACCGATGCCGATCCGCAACGCATCGGCCTGTCCGCCACGCAGCGACCACTGGAGCTGATCGGCCAATTCCTGGGCGGCGTCGGCCGCGAGGTGAGCACCGTCGATGCCGGAGCGCGCAAGGAGCTTGACCTCGAGGTGATCGTGCCGGTCGCCGACATGGCACGCATGGGTGAGGCGATGGAGCTCGACGAGGCGCCCGGCGGACCGGCAGCGGGACCCGAAGCAAGGCATTCGATCTGGCCGTCGATGCATCCGAAGCTGCTCGAGCTCATCAGGGCACATCGGTCCACCCTGATCTTCGTGAACTCACGACGGCTGGCAGAGCGCCTCGCCGCAAGGCTGAATGAGCTGGCGGGAGAGGAGCTGGTGCGTGCCCACCATGGCAGCGTCGCACGGGAGCAGAGGCTCGAGATCGAGGAACAGCTCAAGCAGGGCAAGCTGCCGGCGCTCGTCGCAACGAGCAGCCTGGAGCTGGGGATCGACATGGGAGCGATCGACTTGGTGGTCCAGATCGAGTCGCCGCCATCGGTTGCGTCGGGCATGCAGCGCATCGGTCGCGCCGGGCACCAGGTGGGAGAACCGAGCGTCGGCAAGATCTTCCCGAAGTACCGCGGTGACCTGGTGGAGGCGGCGGTCGTGGTGCAGCGCATGAAGGCGGCCCAGATCGAGGAGACGCGCATCCCGCGCAACCCGCTCGACGTGCTGGCCCAGCAACTGGTCGCCATCTGCGCCGATGGACGCTGGACCGTGGATGACCTTCATCGGCTTGTCACAAAGGCGGAATCCTTCCGAGACCTATCTCGTGAGCAGTTGACCGGTGTGCTCGACATGCTCTCTGGCCGGTATCCGTCCGACGAGTTCGCCGACCTCAAGCCTCGCGTGGTCTGGGACCGCCAGACCGATGAGGTCGCTACCCGCAACGACGCCCGCGTGGTGGCCATCACCTCCGGCGGCACGATCCCGGACCGCGGCCTCTATGGCGTCTTTCTGCCGGGCGACGATGCCGGTCGTGGCGGGCGTCGGGTCGGTGAGCTGGACGAGGAGATGGTCTACGAATCACGGGTGGGGGAGACCTTCCTGCTCGGCGCGTCCACGTGGCGCATCGAGGACATCCTGCCCGACCGGGTGATCGTCACGCCCGCTCCCGGGGAGCCCGGCAAGATGCCGTTCTGGCACGGCGATGCGGTCGGACGACCGATCGAGCTGGGTCGGGCCATCGGCGCATTCCTGCGCGAGATGGAACCGATGAAGGCCGATGCGGCGTTGAGGCGCCTGCGCGAGGATCACTCGCTGGACGAGCTGGCGAGCACGAACCTCGTCGCGTACCTTGCCGACCAGCGCGAGGTGACCGGCGTCCTGCCCACCGATCGCACGATCGTGGTCGAGCGCTTCCGCGACGAGCTTGGCGACTGGCGGGTGGCGCTGCTGACACCGTTCGGCGGCCGCGTGCATGCCCCGTGGTCGATGGCGATCGAGGCGCGGCTGCGCGAGCACCACGGGGTCGACGTCCAGGCCATGTGGTCGGACGATGGGATCGCGGTGCGCCTGCCGGAGGGAATCGAGACCGATGGGTCCACGATCGAATCGGCACTCCTGCTCGAGCCCGACGAGATCGAGGAGCTGCTGATGGCCGAGCTGGGCGGCTCGGCCCTGTTCGCCGCCCGCTTCCGGGAGAATGCCGCCCGCGCATTGCTTCTTCCGCGCCGGCGACCGGGACAGCGCACGCCGCTGTGGATGCAGCGCCAGAAGTCGGCGGATCTCCTCACGGTCGCAAGCCGATACGGCTCCTTCCCGATTATCCTCGAGACGTACCGCGAAGTGTTGCGCGACGTCTTCGACATGCCGGCGCTGGTCGACCTGCTCGGCTCCATTCGCGCTCGCCGCATCCGGGTCGTGAGCGTCGAGTCACGTTCTGCCTCCCCGTTCGCGAGCTCGCTGATGTTCGACTACCTCGGCTCATTCATGTACGAGGGCGACGCGCCGCTTGGCGAGCGTCGGGCCCAGGCGCTTGCGCTGGACCGTGAGCTGCTTGCCGAGCTGTTGGGCACCGAAGAGTTGCGCGAGCTGCTCGACCCGGAGGCGGTCGCCGACCTGGAGCTCGAGCTCCAGGGGCTTGCCGGTTCGCGTCGGGCGCGGACGATTGACGGCGTGGCCGACCTGCTGCGTCGCGTGGGCGACCTGCGCACTGACGAAGTTGAGGCGCGCGCGAGCGACGAGCTTGACGGTCCGGGCGCGCTGGGCGATCTGGAGCGAGCGCGACGGGCAGTGCGGGTGCGAATCGCCGGCGAGGAGCGATGGATCGCCGTCGAGGACGTGGCGCGCTACCGCGACGCGATCGGTGCCAGCCCGCCGCGCGGCGTGGCCGAGACATGGCTGGCAACCGCGGACGCCCCCCTTGGTGCCCTCCTACTGCGCTGGGCGCGCAGTCATGCACCCTTCACTGCGGATGCACCTGCCGCCCGCTGGGGGATCGCCCGCTCTACGGTCGAGGAGCGGCTCCGCGGGCTGGCGGCGACCGGCGCGCTGCTGGAGGGTGCGTTCCGACCGGGCGGTGCGGCCCACGAGTTCACGGATCCGGACGTTCTGCGCCAACTGCGACGCCGCTCGCTTGCTCGGTTGCGGCGCGAGGTGGAACCGGTCGAGCCAGATGTCCTCGCCCGCTTCCTGCCGGCCTGGCAGGGTGTCGGTGCCACGGCAGGAGGACTTGGACGCCTGGTCGAGGTGGTGGCTCAGCTCGAAGGGGTACCGATGCCGGCGTCGGTTCTCGAGCGCGACGTGCTCCGAGCCCGGGTCGCCGGCTACACGCCGCGGCTGCTCGACGAGCTCGGGGCCGCGGGCGAGGTGGTCTGGATCGGCCGCGGTTCGCTGGGACGCGACGACGGGCGCATCGCGTTCTACCGCCGCGACCACGTCGAGCTGCTGGCAAGCGCCGGTGCCTCGGATGACCGTCCATCGGAGCCGATCCACGATGCCATCCGCGCGCACCTCCAGCGTCGCGGCGCCTCGTTCTTCCCACAGTTGCGCTCGGCAGTGACCGAGGCGCGTACGGACGACGAGCTGCTCGACGCGATGTGGGACCTCGTCTGGTCCGGCGAGGTCACCAATGATACGTTTGCCGCGCTTCGCGCGCTGTCACTCCCGCGCGGCCGCTCGAAGGCCACGCCACGGCCGGGGCGGCTGATCGCGCTCGGGCCGCCCCGCGCCGCCGGCCGCTGGTCGCTCGTGGCCGACCTCGTGGGTGAGGGCCGTTCACCGACGGAGCGCGGTCGCGCCCTGGCCACGGCGCTGCTCGAGCGCCACGGCGTCCTCACCCGCGAGGGCGTGGCCGCAGAAGGGATCAATGGGGGATACGCGTCCGTCTACCCGGTCCTGCGGGCAATGGAGGAGGCCGGCCGAGCGCGGCGTGGCTATTTTGTTGCGGGCCTCGGCGCCGCGCAGTTCGCGTTGCCGGGCGCGGTCGACCGCCTCCGCGCGGTACGCGATGACGACAGCGCCGTCCATCTCCTGGCGGCGACCGATCCGGCCCAGCCGTACGGCGCCGCCCTGGCCTGGCCGCGATCTACGGATGACGAGCGGTTGCCACTCCAGCGCGCTGCCGGCGCATACGTCGTGATGGTTGACGGCCGCGCCGTGCTCTACCTGGAGCGGGGGGGACGCGGCATGCTGCGCCTGCCGGCGGCCGAGGATCCCGAGCGGCTCACCCGCGCCATCGCGACCCTGCCGTCGCTCGTGGCTGCCGATGGGTCGTACCGGGAGCTCCGCATCGAGCGCGTGGATCGCGGGCCGGTCGGGGAGTCACCGCTCGCCGAGAGCCTGATCGCCATCGGCTTCCGCCCGAGCTACCGGGGCTATTTGCTGCGCCGGTCCTGAACCCGCCGGGCACAGAAGTGTCCCGAAGGAACCACAGGATCCGTTGATGCAATCGCTGGATCCAAGACTCCTCCGGGACAAGAACTACGATAGGGGCGCTGGCGCAGGCCGCCAAGGGGGTTTGTCCACGGATTTCGTATGTCAACGCAAGGTTATCCACGAGCCATCCACAGCGGGAACCCAGATCCAGCGTATAGACGTATATGCATTGAGCCGAGCGGAGGACCTACAGCCGGCCGGCCTCGATGATGCGTTGCAGGAACTCGCGCGTCCGAGGCTCGCGTGGCTCGCGAAAGATCTGATCCGGCGCGCCCTCCTCCAGGATTCGTCCCTCGTCGAGGAACACGATCCGGGTCGCGATGTCGCGGGCAAATCCCATCTCGTGCGTGGCGATCACCATCGTCATCCCGTCGGCGGCAAGCTCACGGATGACGTTGAGCACCTCGGCGATCAGCTCCGGGTCCAGCGCGCTCGTGATCTCGTCGAGCAGCAGGAGGTCCGGCTCCATGGCAAGTGCCCGAACGATGGCGACCCGCTGCTGCTGCCCACCGGACAACCGATCGGGAAAGTCCAGGCGCTTGTCGGCCAGGCCGAACCGCTCGAGCAGCGCAGTCGCCTGCTCCTCGGCCCCGGCACGCGTCCGTCGCAGCACCTGTCGCGGGGCGAGCGTCACGTTGTCGAGCACCGACATGTGCGGAAACAGGTTGAAGGCCTGGTAGACGATCCCGATCCGGCGCCGGATGCGGTCCACGTCCACGCCCGGCGCGGAGATCTCCTCGCCCTCCACCACCACCCGCCCGGCATCGATCGGCTCAATCAGGTTGATGCAGCGCAGCAACGTCGACTTTCCGGAACCGGATGCGCCGATCAGGCACACGACCTCGTGCTCGGCCACCTCGAGGTCGATCCCTTTGAGCACCTCGAGCTGGCCGAACGACTTGTGCAGGCCCTCCACCAGCAGCGGCGCTGTCATCGGCCCCCGCCCCACAGGCGTCCGCGTCGTGAACCGGAGAGGCGAGCCGACGTGGCATACCGCTTGTCGCGCTCGCGGGCGACGAGCCAGTCGGTGATCCGCGCCAGCGGAATGGTGACGACCAGGAAGACCAGCGCCGTCACCAGGTACGGCGTGAAGTTGAATGTGGCCGATTGCCTGATCTGGGACTGCCGGAAGATCTCCACGACGCCAATGAACGAGACGAGCACCGTGTCCTTCTGGAGGCCGATGAAGTCATTGAGCAACGGCGGGATGACGCGGCGGACGGCCTGCGGCAACACGACGAAGCGCAGCGCCTGCACCTGCGAGAGGCCGAGCGAGCGAGCGGCCGCGGCTTGGCTGGGATGCACCGACTCGATGCCGGCGCGGTACACCTCCGAGACGTAGGCCGAGTAGACCAGCGTCAGCGCCACGACGCCCCAGAAGAACGGGTCGTTCGGCACGCCGGGAATTTGCAACCCGGGGATGCCGAAGCCGAGCAGGTAGATGACGAGCACGCCCGGCAGAGCGCGGAACATGTCGACCCACACCGTGGCTAGCAGTCGGATCGGGTACATCACTGGCCCGGGCAGACCACGCAGCAAGGCGAGGACGAGGCCCAGCACCAGGATCAGGACTTCAGCGATCAGGAAGAGCCGGACGTTGACCTCGAAGCGGGCGATGATCCGCGGCGCCGACTCGACAAAATTGTCCCAGTCCAGGAATGAGCGCTGGACCTGTTCCCAGCCCGGCGAATTGACGACGACCCAGGCGATCAGCCCGAAGACAACGGCCGTGCTGGCGAGTGCAATGACGACCGCACGTCGGCCCGATCCGCCCACGCGCAGGACCGGTTCGCGCGTCGCGCGCGGCGTCTCGTCGATCACGCGCCCCTCCGCGGTCCGAAACGCGATCGGCTATTCGAGGACCGGCGCCCCCGCATTCTCCGACATCCATTCGGTGGTGATCGCCTCGAGATCGCCGCTGTCGGTGAGGGCGGCGAGCGCGTCGTTCACGCAATCGGTGAGCGGGCTGTCGAGCTCCAGCACCAGGCTGAAGTACTCCTGCTCGTCGCCGGCGTTCGGGAATTGGCCGACGATGGTGCCGTCTTCCATCTGCACGGCCGTGATGAAGAACGCCGTCGGGAGGTCAACCACGATGCCGTCAACCTGGTCCGCGTTGAGTGCGGCGATGGCGGCGTCGTTCGAGCTGTAGACCATCGCCTCCGTTGCCGGCTGGATCTCTTCCTCGATATAGGTGAGGCTGGTGGTGCCCTGCTGCACGCCGAGCCGATAGTCGGCCACGTCGGCGATCGACGCCGCTTCGGTGATTGGCGTATCGGCGTTGGCGACCAGTGCCTGGTTCGAGAAGAAGTAGCCATCGCTCAAGTCGACGGCCTGCGCGCGATCCTCGCTGAACGAGACCTGGGCAAGATAGAAGTCGAAGTCCTTCTCGCCCGGCGCGTATGAGTTGTCGAACGGCACCGGGATGAACTCGACGGTGTCGTCGGTGAAGCCCAGCTCCTCGGCCACGGCCCAGGCCACCGCTCCCTCGAACCCACCCTTATTTGTCGGGTCGCCGAGCTCCCATGGATCGGTGCCGGTCTCGCCCTCGGCGGGCGGATTCCAGTACGGCGGGAAGGCGGGGTTATCGGTCCCGATGGTGAGAGTGCCGGCCGTCTTGGTCTCGAGGCTCTCCGGTGAGCAGGCATCGGCCTCCGCGGATGCGCTCGGTGCAGCGCTCTCGCTGGCCGGCATCGACATATCCATTGAAGGAGACGGGTCGGCGCTTGCGCCCCCGTTGGTGCACGCTGCGATCAGCGCGAGGGTTGCTGTCATGGCGGCTGCTCGGAAAGCCCTGGACATCTGCGTTGCGCTCCACTGTGCGTGTACCGCATCGCGAGAGTGTAGCCGCTTGGCCGCCAGAATCGAATCAGGCGGGCTCGATCGTCA
>JBPCKH010000084.1:0-5087 GCA_051004475.1 Candidatus Limnocylindria bacterium
TCTGACGGATCTCGAGCGCCGCCGGCTTGCCGCCGATGATGTCGTCGGCGTCCAACCCGAACGGTCGCGCGACCACGGGATCCGGCACCGGTGGGGTCCCTCCTTCCCACGCCGTGATCACGATGGATGCCTCGCCGGGCGGGATCCTGTCGCCGGTCAGGTCGCATGGATCCGCGAAGCTGGTGCAGAGGCTCGCGGGCTCGACCGCAAAGGTGACAAGGTGCGCGACGACCTGGTGTCCCGGTGGATCGTCCTCATTGCCAGGGGCCAGGATCCAGGTGGCGGGATAGGCGAACTCCAGCTCATCGCTCGTGAAGCGCAGCCGATTGTCGAACGGCTGCGATGCCGCGGAGACGCCGATCATCACGACGGCAACGAGGATGGCGACCGCCGCGACGACACCGAACGCAACCCAGCCCGAATCCATGCGTGAGGGAGGTGCAGTCGGCCTTGGGATCGGCCGGCTGCTGTGCTCGGTGCGCGCCGGCGCCCACTCCTGGGGCTGCACAACGGTGTGCATCCGGTCCCAGCTTGATCGGCGACGTGGCTCCGAAAGGATGTGCCAGGCATCATTGATGCGCGACATCGGCGTGGATGGTGCCGCGCCAGCATCGGGATGATGCTGCTTCGCCAGCCGCCGATACGCCCGCGCGATCTCTTCGCGCGTGGCACTACGGGCAACGCCAAGGACGGAGTAGGGGTCGATCTCGGACACGACAACCGAAGTCTACGCCGCAGCGCTTGCTATCCTGTGGCGTGTGATCATGAAACGCGTTAAGCAGGCCGCCGAAGCAGGTGACCCTGACTCCACGGTCGTCCCCTCAGGCATCGATGCGGCCGCGGTCGCGACCGTCCCGCCCGCCGGCGACGCACCGATCGACGTTGCCCAACTGGATGCCGCGATTCTCCGCTTCCTGCGACGATTCCCCAACCAGACGGTTGACCTGGCACCATTGGCCGATGAGTTGAGAGTTGAACCCGCCCGCGTTCAGCTTGCGGTCGAGGCGCTCGCGCGGCGTCGGATGGTCGTCACGCCGTTCATTGAGCCCGGCTTGGCCGGGGGAGCGACGCTCACCGCCATCGGTCTCCGCTGGCTGATCAGCCGTGAGGGAGGGTCACCTGCCGACACGCCGACGGCACTGCAGCCCGCCGACGACCACGTTCGGGCAAGCGACGAGGCCGCCCGCCTGCCGCGCGCCCAGGTCTATGGAGTCAGCCGCCGAAGCTGACCGCGTCGCCCACCCGAATGACGCCCGGCTTTCGAACGTCGGCGTACACCCCGAAGTCGATATAGCGCCCGTCGCGCAATCCGCGATAGCTCTTGATGGCGTGCAGCACCGGGATGTCGCGCAGACCGGTGTCGGGATGCTGGGTCGTGATGACGCAGCGCGCGTCGAGCGCGGTCACGCGGACCATGGCCTCGCCGATGCGCACATCATCACCGAGCCATTGGTCTTCCTCGTGTGGCAGCGCGCCGGCCACCTCGACGAGCATCCGAAAGCGGCGTGCGTCGACCAGCTCCGGTGGGTCGAGCTGGCGCCCCAGCTCCTCCACCGAGGCGCTCGAGACGATCGACACCGGTCGCCGGTCTACCGCTCCGTCCCGGCGTCCTACCCGGAAGAGCCGGAGGTCGCGCTCGGCGTAGGCTGAGAGGGCGGGTGCCCATGGACCGATGACCTTGCGGGCCGTGACCTCGCGCCGGTGAACCGTGATTGGCATCGGCGCATCCAGCGCGACCTCGTCTGAAACGACGGACCCATCGGGAAAGGTCAGGGCGAGGCGCTCGGGCTCCGCTTCGAGATCGGCCCGGATCTGGACGAGCGTGCCGAGCTTGGTGCCGTCGAACAGCAGTCCATCGGCGCTGAGAAGAAGATAGCGGCGGTCGTCGCGGACGCCGTGGCGGTCGAGGAAGATCCGGGCGGGGTGATGGAGGCGCAGGCCGCGCACCGGTGTGGTCGACAGGCGTGACACGGTGAGCATTCGCGCCACTGTGCCACACGCGGAACCGGCACAATGGGCGTCACATGATCAACCGCGTCCTCTCCGGCATCGTGCGACTGCCAGGCGTGCTCTGGCGCGGGACAGTGGGGCGGCTCGTGGCATCGTCGCCACCGACCGTGCAACCGGTCCCGCCGGCGGACGCACCGGAGCCGCGCAGCGTCGCCGGGATCACGTTCCGTGCGAGCATGGTAGTGCTCGGGGTCGTGCTCGCGGCCTACTTCCTCTACCAGCTCCGCCTGCTCCTGATCCTCATCTTCCTGGCCGTGTTGCTCGCCGCCGGACTGTATGGCCCGGTTCGCATCTTCGAGCGGTTCCTGCCTCGCATCCTGGCGGTCCTGCTCTCGTATGTGCTCCTCATCGGCGCGTTTGGGCTGGTGCTCTTCCTCATCTTCCCGCCGCTCATCCGGCAGGCGGTCGACTTCGCGGATGACCTGCCGGACCGAGTCGACCAATTGACCCAAGGGGCGATCTCGCTGATCAACGGGATCGCGGGCCCGGGCAGCGGCGAAGAGATCATCGATTCGCTCACCGCTGGCGGCGAAGGCTCGATCCCGGAGATCGGATCGCTGTTGAGCGTGCCGCTCACGCTGGCATCGATCCTCGCCAACGCCATCGTTGTCTTCTTCCTCTCCGCCCTGATGCTCATCGAGCGCGACCGGGTTCGCGGCTGGACCATGGAGTTCGTCCAGGAGCAGGACAGGGACGCCATGATGGGCGTCTCACGCAATGCGCTTCTGAAGCTTGGTGCCTACGTCCGCGGTCAGCTGGTCGTCATGGCGATCATCGGCGTCGGGTCCGCCATCGGAATGCTCGTCCTGGGCGTTCCGTTCGCAGTGCCGCTTGGAGCACTCTCCTTCATGACCGCGGCGATTCCGTTGGCCGGCGCGTTCATCGCCGGTGGTCCGATCGTCCTCGTGGCACTCACGGTTGATACCGTGACCGCCCTGCTCATGCTCGCGTGGCTGGTCGTTCTTCAGCAGCTCGAAGGCTCGGTGATCACGCCCTACATCCAGGGCAAGGTCGTCAACCTCTCCGCCATCGCGGTGCTCCTGGGCGTCGTCGCTGGCACGTCGATCGCCGGGATCGTGGGAGGCATCATCGCCATTCCCCTCGTTGCCGTGGCGGACGTGGTGCTGCGTGACATCGTGTTCCCATTGCGGCGTCGGGCCGAGGAACAGCGAGCCGGCGGAGGCGCCGAGGCACAGGCTCTCTAAACCATCGGTAAGCCGGCGGTAATCGTCGGCCGTCCATCATCGTTCCCGATGGATGCATTGCGCTTGGGCACGGTCTTTCGCTCAGTCCGGTTGCGGAAGGGTTGGCGCCAGCTCGACGTGGCGGGCGCCGCACGCGTCTCGATTGCCACGATCTCGCGCATCGAGCGCGGCGCCTTCGAGTCCGTTTCGGTGGGCATACTGCTTCGTGTCGCCGCTGCCCTGGAGATTCGCGTCGACTGGATGCCGCGTTGGCGTGGCGGGGAGCTTGATCGGATGCTGAATGCTGGCCACGCGGCCATGCATGAGGCCGCGGCGGTCGAGCTGGCCGGAACCGAGTGGCTGACGGCGGCGGAGACGACCTTCGCGGTCTATGGGGAGCGCGGGATCATTGACATCCTGTGCTTTCATCCTCCGACCCGCGCTCTGCTGGTCATCGAGCTCAAGACCGATCTCGTCGATGTCCAGGCATTGATCGGTGCCGTGGATCGGTACCGGCGGCTGGCGCCGCAGGTCGCGCGTGAGCGAGGTTGGTCGGGGAAGTCCGTCAGCTGCTGGGTGCTGCTCCGTGACACACCGTCGAACCATCGGCGCCTCTCCGCGCATGCCACCGTTCTGCGAAACGCCTTTCCTGTCGATGGTCGGCGGATGCGAGGGTGGCTTCGGCATCCACTGGGGACGGTCGCCGCCCTCTCGTTCCTGTCAGATTCTCATGCACGGAAAGCAAGCGGCACTATCTCGGGTGTCCAGCGCGTTCGAGTCCGCAAGCTGAGCGTGGGTGCTGCCGCGAACCGTCATCAATTCTCTGCTGGTGAGAATCCGATAGGGTCCAACGGCCAGAATGCGATCTAGCTCTCTGCCCGTGAAAATCTGAGAGGATCGGCCGCCTGCTGCCCATAGCACCCGCTTTCCTATCGGATTCTCATGCATGGAGAGCAAGCGGCACTATTTCGGGTATCCAGCGGGTTCGAGTCCGCCAGCCGAGCGGGTTCGAGTCCGCCAGCCGAGCGTGGGTGTCCCCCTGAACCGTCGTCGATTCTCTGCTGGTAAGAATACGAGAGGATTCAAAGCCCAGAATCCGATCTAGCTCTCTGCCCGTTAAAATTTGAGAGGAAAGGGTCGGGCTAGCCGCGGAACGGCGGAACGGCGGAGAGGGCGGCTACCGGTCGAGGAAGCGGCGCAGGAAGTGGGTCGTTTCCTCATGGCGCGGGTCGTTGAGGACCTGCTCCGGCGGCCCCTGCTCGATGATGACGCCGTCCTCCATGAAGACGACGCGATCGGCGGCCTCCTGCGCGAAGTGCATCTCGTGGGTGACCACGATCATGGTCGTGCCGCTGTGCGCGAGGTCCTCCATGACCCGTAGCACCTCGCCGATCAGCTCCGGATCCAACGCAGAAGTCGGCTCGTCGAAGAGGAGGACCTTGGGCTCCATGCACAGGGCGCGGGCGATGGCAGCGCGCTGTTTCTGGCCGCCCGACAGGCGAGCGGGGTATTCGTCGCGCTTGTCGACCAGGCCGACGACCTCCAGGAAGTACTCGGCGCGCGTGGTGGCATGCGCACGTGCCTGCCCCAGCACTCGCAATGGCGCTTCGACGCAGTTGGCAAGCACGCTCATGTGCGGGAAGAGGTTGAACTCCTGGAACAGCATCCCGGCGCGTAGGCGCATCTGCCGGATCCGCTCCTGGTGCTGGCGGCTGCGCGCTCGCAGCGGATCGGCCTCCAGTCGCAGGCCATCGATCTCTACCGAGCCGACCGTGGGTTCCTCCAGGAAGTTGAGGCAGCGCAGCAGGGTGGTCTTCCCGGAGCCGGATTGGCCGATGATCATGACGGCTTCGCGCTGCCGGACCTCGAGATCCACCCCGCGTAGCACGTGGT
>JBPCKH010000085.1:0-14677 GCA_051004475.1 Candidatus Limnocylindria bacterium
GATGACCCTCCATCGCAGCAACCACCCGCTAGTCGCGCACAAGCTCGCAATCCTGCGAGACAAGACGACCGAGCCGAAGAAATTCCGGGAGCTGGTTCGCGAGCTGACCTGGCTCCTCGGCTACGAGGCCATGGCCGACCTTGCCACCCGTCCCCAGCCGATCGAGACCCCGCTCGAGCCGATGACCGCTGCGCGCCTCGAGCCACGGGTTGGCCTGATCCCGATCCTGCGCGCCGGCCTCGGCATGGTCGACGCCATGCTGGAGCTGCTGCCGACCTCCGAGGTCTGGCACATCGGCCTGTACCGCGACGAGCGAACCCTCAAGCCGGTGGAGTACTACAACAAGCTGCCCGATGCGGCGACCGTGCAGGTCTGCCTGATCCTGGACCCGATGCTGGCCACCGGCGGCTCGTCCGCCGCAACGGTCGACATCCTCAAGCAATGGGGCTCCGCCAGGATCAAGCAGGTATCGCTCATCGCGGCCCCGGAGGGAGTGGCCACGCTGTCAGCCGCGCATCCCGACGTCGACATCCACGTCGGCGCGCTCGACTCGCATCTCAATGAGCGGGGCTACATCGTTCCCGGGCTCGGCGACGCCGGTGACCGCCAGTTCGGGACCTTCGCCGGACCGGGGTCCGAGCCGGGCCACGGTCCCGACGATCAGACCGCCGAGGTGGTGCGACGCCTCCAGCGCGACATCGGGCGCTAGTTCAGGCTCTGCTGCATTCCCCTTGGCCCCGCCGATATCTCGTGCCGATATCTCGTAATTCGGGGCCGGGCACGGAAATGTCCCGAAGGAACCGCCGTCGGACCGTTGATGCAATCGCTGGTGCCGTTGGCTGCCCCTTCGGGACAACCACGGAGTACGGGTCGTCCCTCGACCGGCGCAATCCCTCTTCTCCACGACCTTCGATGGTCGTGCCTCGGTTATCCACATGTTTTCCCCAATGGTGGACATTGATGTGGCTTGACACGGCCTTGATCCTTCCGGCCTAGGATCGACGAGATGAGCAGTGATCGGCAGCGCGTCATCTTCGTCTGCACCCATAACAGCGCTCGCAGCCAGATGGCGGAGGGAATGCTTCGCACCTGGGGCCAGGATCGCTTCGAGGCCTTCAGCGCCGGGACGGAGGCGACGCGGGTGCGACCCGAGGCGATCACGGTGATGGACGAGATCGGGATCGACATCTCGGGCCACACCAGCAAGACGCTGGAGCCGTTCCTCGGCGAGGCGTTCAGCTGGCTGATCACCGTCTGCGACCAGGCCAGGGAAGCATGCCCGACGATACCGGGCGTGACGCAGCAGGCCCATTGGAGCATCGACGACCCATCCGCAGCGGAGGGTACCGATGAGGAACGCCTGGAGGCGTTTCGCATCACACGCGACATCCTCCGCGACCGTATCCACATCTTCGTGCTGGCCGCCGGCCGGGACGATCTGCCGAAGCCGGCAGACCAGCGAATCGGCAACAACCCCGGCTGATACGCTTCGGTGCGTGAGCCACCGCGTCAGCGCCTGCCCCCACTGCGCGACCGACGACGAGCAGCCGCTCGTCTGTGATCGGTGCGGCTGGCGTTGGTACGCCAATCCGAAACCGGCGGCCGCCGTCCTCCTCGAGCGCGATCCGCATGGAGCCGATCCCTCGATCCTGCTCCTTCGGCGCGCCGTCGATCCGGGCTTCGGCGCGTGGGACATGCCGGCCGGCTACCTCGATCCCGGCGAGTCGTTTGCGGACGCAGCGCGCCGCGAGACGCTCGAGGAGGCCGGCATCGAGGTCGAGCTCATCGCGATCGCCGGGGTCTATCACTCGCCGGCGGCAAATGCCGTGACGACCGTCTACCGTGCCCGCGCAATCGATCCTCGCGCAGCCGTCGTGACCGATGCCGAGTCGAGCGATCACGCGTGGGTGCAACGCTCCGCGATCGGCGACTGGCTCCCGCGAATGGCCTTTGCGTCGATGGCATCGGCGATCGCCGATTGGGCAGCCGGCAGGCTCGGCGAGCCACGACCGGACGAGGCCTGAGGCTGCGCTACACTCACGCCGACCCAGGACAAACAGGAGACCGATGCCCCCATCTCCCGTCACGGTGGCCGTCACCGGAGCCGCCGGCCAGATCGGCTATGCGCTCCTCTTTCGGATCGCCGCCGGCCAGATGTTCGGACCCGACACGCCAGTTCGGCTCCGGCTGCTCGAGCTTGAGGCCGCCCTGCCCGCTCTCGAAGGCGTACGCATGGAGCTCGCCGACTGCGCGTTTCCGCTGCTCGACGGCGTTGTCTGCACCGCAGAGACCGATGAGGCCTTCAGCGGCGCCAACTGGTCGCTGCTGGTCGGTGCGGTCCCGCGCAGGGAGGGGATGGAGCGCAAGGATCTGCTGAGTATCAACGGCGGCATCTTCACCGGTCAGGGTGAATCGATCGCGCGCAACGCGGCCGACGACTGCCGCGTGCTCGTGGTCGGCAACCCGTGCAACACGAACGCGCTGATCGGTTCGACCGCCGCGGCACGGCACGGGATGGCCAACGACCGATGGTTCGCGATGACCATGCTCGACGAGAATCGCGGCAGGTCGCAGCTCGCGGCGAAGGCTGGCGTGCCGGTCAGTGATGTGCGGGACCTGGCCATCTGGGGCAACCATTCCTCCACCCAGTTCCCCGACGCGTGGCATGCGACCATCCGCGGGATGCCCGCTCCCGACGTCATCGGTGATGAGGATTGGCTGCGCGGCGAGTTCATCGCCGATGTCCAGCAACGCGGCGCCGCGATCATCAAGGCGCGAGGGCAGTCGAGCGCCGCGAGCGCCGCGAACGCGGTGATCGACACCGTTCGCAATGTGACAGGCCCGACCGGCGAGATCTTCAGCGCCGCGATTCCGACGCCTGCGCACGGTGGCTACGACGTTCCCGAGGGCCTCATCTTCGGTTACCCGTTGCGCGCCACCGCGACCGGCACGGTCGAGACCGTTCAGGGGATGTTGCACGGCGAGTTCGCGCAATCGAGAATCTCGATCACAACGAACGAGCTGCTCGAGGAGCGTGCCGCGATCGAGGACCTGCTGGCGTGAGCACCGACACCGCGACGCGGATCGGCGCAACGCTCCGCATCGGTGACCGTGACGTGGAGCTGCCGATCGTCGACGGTACCGAGGGCGACAGCGCGATCGACATCGGTGACCTCCGCAGCCGGACTGGCTTCATCACGCTCGATCCGGGCTATGGCAACACCGGCGCCTGCTCCAGCGCAATCACGTATCTCGATGGCGAAACCGGCATCCTTCGCTATCGTGGTTACCCGATCGAGCAGCTCGCCGAGCACTCCACGTTCCTGGAGGTCGCCTACCTCCTGATCTGGGGCGAGCTGCCTGATCGTGACCAGCTGACCAGGTTCTCCTCCGAGGTGACGCACCACACCCTCATCCGCGAAGAGATGCGGCACTTCTTCGACTCGTTCCCCGCCGATGCGCACCCCATGGCGGTTCTCGCCTCCGGCACCGTCGGCATGAGCACCTTCTATCCCGATAGCCAGAACATCTTTGAGGCCGATGCGGTCGAGGTGACCATCAACCGCCTGATTGCCAAGCTGCCGACACTCGCTGCCTGGTCCTTCAAGAAGGCGATCGGCCAGCCGTACGTCTACCCTCGCAACGACCTCGGCTACTCGGCGAACCTGTTGCACATGATGTTCGCCGTCCCGTCGGAGGACTACGAGGTCGACCCGGAGGTTGCGGAGGCGCTCGACCTGCTCCTCATACTGCACGCCGATCACGAGCAGAACGCCTCGACATCCACGGTCCGGCTTGTCGGCAGCACGCACGCCAACCTGTACGCCTCGATCAGCGCCGCCATCTCCGCTCTGTGGGGGCCGCTACACGGTGGGGCAAACGAGGCTGTGATCCACACGCTCGAGCGGATCGTGGCCGATGGGGGCGACGTCCAGAAATGGGTCGATCGGGCGAAGGACCCGAACCAGTCGTTCCGACTCGCCGGATTCGGGCATCGGGTCTACAAGCATTTCGATCCGCGCGCCACGATCGTCAAGCGAGCCGCCGAGCGGGTCCTCACCGCCACGGGCGCCGACGATGCACTCTTCGAAGTAGCCCAGCGGCTCGAGGAGGTAGCGCTCCACGACGAGTATTTCGTGAGCCGCAAGCTCTATCCGAACGTCGACTTCTATTCGGGACTCATCTACCGCGCCATCGGCTTCCCGAAGAACATGTTCACTAACTGCTTCGCCATCGGCCGCCTCCCGGGGTGGATCGCTCAATGGCGCGAGATGCTCACCTCGGAAGACTCGCGCATCGGCCGGCCGCGTCAGGTCTATATCGGGCCAAGCGCGCGCGATTACGTTTCGATCGAGCAGCGGTAGGTGAGAGCCGCATTTGCGATCGAGGCCGATGCCGCGCTGCACCACGATGCGGTGAATGCAGCCTACGCCTGGGTCGAGTGGCCCCGGCGCGCACCGTGGCGGCTCGATGCCATCGCGCGCACCTGCACATGGTTCGCAGCATGGTCAGATGATGGGGATCTGGTCGGCGTGGCCCGGATCCTCGACGATGGCGGCCTCCACGCCAGCCTCTGGGACCTCATCGTCCGTCCCGACCACCAACGGCGCGGCATCGGCTCAGCCCTCGCGCGGGCAGCACTTGCCCGCTGCAAGGACCGGCGAATCGTCGCGATCGTGAGCACGCCGGCCGCGGTCGCGTTCTTCGATTCGCTCGGCTTCGTGGGCGAGTCACATGGGCACGCGGCCATGTACCTGCGGCCACACGCCGCCGAGCATCACTGACCGATGCGTCTCACTGTGCTCGGCCGGTCACCGGCGCGCCCGAATCCTGGCGAGGCATGCGCCGGCTACCTCGTTGAGGGCGGTGGCGCGCGTCTGTTGTTCGATATTGGTCCCGGCATCGTCGCTCAGCTGCTGCGGCGCCACCATCCCGACGACCTCGACGCTGTGGTCGTCAGCCACATGCATGCCGATCACATGCTCGACCTCGTCACGCTCCGCTACGTGTACCCATGGCGGCGCCTCTCGCCGGACGAGCGTTTGCGGGTGGTCCTTCCGCCGGGATCCGCAGACCAACTGCTCGACCTTGCGAAGGGAGTCGGCGGTGCAAAGCACTTCGAGGACGCATTCCAGCTCAGCGAACACGATGGGAGTACCGCCCTCCGCTTCGGTTCGGTGACGATCACGCCACGCGAGACGCAGCACTACATCCCGTGCTGGGGATTCCGCGTCGAGGCCGATGGGCGACGGCTCGCCTATACGGCGGATACGGCTCCCTGCGACGGTCTGACTGATCTTGCCGACGATGCCGACCTGCTCCTCAGCGAGGCCACGCTGCGCTCGCTCGACGAAGACGCTCAGCCACCCGAGCCCCGCGGCCACCTCACCCCAGCCGAGGCCGGCATTGCCGCCCGCAACGGCGGCGTGCGACGCCTGGTCCTGACGCACTTGCCGGTCAACGGCGACGACGCGAACTGGGCGCTCCGGGACGCCAACGCCGCGTTCGGCTCGGAGGTCCAGATCGCGGAGCCGTCGAGCACCTACGAAATCTGACTCAACGTCACTCCGGCTCAGGGTCCTCCGTCACTCGCGCACGTGCGATCCATCGGTCCGCCGACCACGTCGCGAGCGCCCAGACCACCGCCAGCGCAAGGGACATGAGCGCCATGATGCCCGCCGCGACAATGGCTCCCGGGCCGGGCAGGACGCCCGCCATCACCAGGGTCGCCAACAGAACGACCGCCAGGACAACGGCCAACATGACGAGGGCGATCTTCATCGCCGTTGCAATGAACCATCCCAGGGAGTGGCCCTGCGCGCGACCGGCCAGCCACAGCACGCATGGTCCGGCGGCCCCCGCCACCGCGGTATATAGCCCGAAGCCGCTGAAGAGGGCGCTGATCCCGATCCGCTCGCGCGTTGCGATCCAGACGAAGAGCCAGACAGCCAGCAGCATCGACAAAGCCCCAATGCCTACCAGCCAGGTCAGAAGCAGCGTGGCCGTCCCTCCTGCGAGTCGCTCCACGAGCTCGCCGCTGTCCGACTCGACAACCTCAGTCGGTCCCTCGCGGCGCGCCGGCTGGTCGCTCACGACACCGATGCGGTAAAGGCCGCCTCGAGGTCGGCGCGCAGGTCATCCATCGCCTCGATGCCGACGCTCAACCGCACCAGCGACCCTGGCACGGCCATCGGCGAGTCCGCAACCGAGGCGTGGGTCATCGGGGCCGGGAGCTCGATCAGCGACTCGACGGCGCCGAGTGACTCTGCCAGCGTGAAGAGACGCGTCGCGCCAGCGAAGCGACGCGCCCGCTCATCGCCATCGCGCAGCTCGAAGCTGAGCATGGCTCCCGGCACGCGCATCTGGCGACCGATCAGATCTGCGTCAGGCTGATCGGGAAGGCCGGGATAGTGCACACGCTCTACCTCCGGACGTTCCGACAGCCATATGGCCAGCACCAGCGCATTCGCCGATGCGCGCTCCATGCGGAGCGCGAGGGTGCGCATGCCGCGCATGACCAGGAAGCAGTCGAACGGACTCGGCACCGCCCCGGCCGCGTTCTGGTGAAAGCGCAGCTTCTCCGCCAGCTCATCGGACCGAGTCGCGATGAGGCCGCCAATGACGTCCGAATGCCCGCCGAGATACTTCGTGGCCGAGTGCAGGGCCAGGTCGGCACCGAGCTTGGGCGGACGCTGGATGTGCGGCGTGGCGAACGTGTTGTCGACGACGGTGATCGCGCCGGCCACGGCGGCGAGCCGCGCGACGGCGCTGATGTCGATCACCTTGAGCAGTGGGTTCGACGGCGTCTCGATCCACACCATGCGCGGCGGGTGCTCGCCGCCGAAAACGGCCGCGACGGCATCGAGGTCGCGCAGATCGAGCGTATCGGTCTCGATCCCGTACCGGCGCCAGACCTTGTCGGCAAGACGCCACGTGCCGCCGTAGACGTCGTCGCTCATGAGGAGCCGCTCGCCCGGATCAAGCAGGTAGAGCACGTTCTGGGTGGCCGCCAAACCGGACGCGTACGCCAGGCCGTGGGCCGCGCCCTCGAGGTCGGCGATGGCCCGCTCGAGCGCGAGACGCGTGGGATTGCCACTTCGGCCGTACTCGAAGCCGGCTCGCAGCCCACCCACGCCGTCCTGCTTGAAGGTCGTGCTCATCTGGATGGCCGGCACCACCGCGCCGGTGTGTGGATCAGGCTCTGCGCCGGCGTGGACCGCCAGCGTCTCGAATCGGTCAGTCATGTGCCGGCCATTCTGCCATCGATGGCCGGCGAGGCTCAGGCGCTGGGCGACTCCGATCCGACCGGAGCTGGGGCCGCGAAGGCCGTGGCACCCGCGCGTCGCTGCTCCCAGGCCCGACGGGCGGCGTCGATCGCCAGGTACACGATGACGAACCCGTTCACGGGGTGAAGGGCGGCCACCGCCGGTGAACCGTCACGGAAGAGCAGCAGGATGGACTGCACGAAGAAGAGGACGAAGATCACCCCCGCGGTGATGATCTGGCGCCGGCCGAGGCGACCGAACGCCGCGGTGATGAGCATCACGAACGGGAGGACCTGGAGCAGGAAGCCCGTATCGCGGTGCGTGGCGAAGTTCGAGGCGCCGGCGAACACGCCGAGGCCGGCAAGGAACACCTGCCACGCCAGGCCGATCACGAGCAGCCACGCGGCAACGAGATGGATCGTGCGCGAAATTCCGGACGCCATCGGGAATCTCCGTGATGTCGTGAGTTCGGTACTCATGTATCCTGAATATCAGGATGCCTGAAGATAAATCGCGGCGAGCGTCTGGTCAACCCCCGAGCGGCCTAGGCAATACGACCGCACTGCTCGGCCTGGCGTACATGTCGCTCGGACGTCGGATCGTCGAGGGCGTCGCCGCGGCCGGCTTTCTGCAGCGGCCGGCCCATTCCGCAGTGTTCGCGCACATCGACGTGAAGGGTGGCACTCGCCTGACGACGCTCGCAGCGCGAGCCAACATGACGCCGCAGGCGCTCGGCGAGCTTGTCGACGAACTCGAGCGACTCGACTACGTGCTCCGGCAGCCGGACGCCGAGGATCGACGGGCCAAGCGCATCGTCCTCACCGATCGCGGGCTTGCCACCGTCGCGGCCGGCCAGCAAATCATTTCCGGCATCGAAGCCGAGCTCGCTGCCCTGCTCGGTAAGGACCGCCTTGACGACCTCCACGACGCGCTCGAGCGGATCGCAGAAACCGGCGCTCGCCAGGAATGAGCGACTGGAACGCTCCGCGAGACCCTAGCGCGTTCGCGGGAAGCCGAGATCGACCGATGACGTCCCCGGATCGGGCCAGCGGGCGGTGACGACCTTTCCTCGCGTGTAAAACTGGATCCCCTCGGGGCCGTACATGTGGATATCGCCGAAGAGCGATGACTTCCAGCCGCCGAAGCTGTAGTACGCCACCGGCACAGGGATCGGCACGTTGAGGCCAACCATGCCGATATTGACGTCGAACTGGTACTGCCGGGCGGCGCCGCCGTCACGGGTGAAGATGGCCGTACCGTTGCCGTATTCGTTGTCGTTGACGATCTTCAGCGCCGATGGATAGTCGTCCGTTCGCACGACCTCCAGCACCGGCCCGAAGATCTCGTTGCGATAGCACTCCATCTCCGGCGTCACGTTGTCCAGCAGCGAAACCCCCAGCCAGAAGCCCGTGTCCTCCTTGTACAGGACGTGCTCCCGCCCATCGACCCGCAGCGTGGCTCCCTGGGCAGGGCCGGAATCGAGGTAGGTCGCGACCTTGTCGCGATGCTCCTTCGTGATGAGCGGACCCATCTCCGAGCCCTCCTCGTTGCCCGGACCGATCTTGATCTTCGGCAGCCGCTGCTCGATAGCGTCAACCAGGGGCTCGGCGATGTCGCCCACCGCGACGACCACCGAGATCGCCATGCAGCGCTCCCCGGCGGAGCCGTAGGCAGCGGAGACGGCGGCATCGGCGGCCATCTCGATATCGGCGTCCGGCAGGACCACCATGTGGTTCTTGGCACCGCCAAGAGCCTGCACGCGCTTGCCGTTCCTTGTCCCGGTCTCGTAGATGTAGCGCGCGATGGGCGTCGAGCCGACGAAGGACACAGCGGCGATATCGGGGTGCTCCAGGATGCGGTCCACGGCGACCTTGTCCCCGTGCACGACATTGAACACGCCATCCGGGAGTCCAGCCTCTTTCCACAGCTCGGCCATATAGACCGATGCGGACGGGTCCTTTTCAGAAGGCTTCAGGATGAACGTGTTGCCGCAGGCGATGGCGTTGGCGAACATCCAAATCGGTACCATGGCCGGAAAATTGAAGGGCGTGATGCCCGCGACGACGCCCAGCGGCTGGCGGATCTGGTAGACGTCGATCCCGGTGCTGACCTGCTCGCTGAATCCGCCCTTGAGCAGGTGCGGGATGCCGGTCGCGAACTCGATGTTCTCGAGGCCGCGCGCCACCTCGCCGAGCGCATCGGAACGGACCTTGCCGTGCTCGCGGGTCAGGTGGGCGGCGATCTCCTCGCGATGCTGCTCCACCAGGTTTCGGATGCGGAACATGATCTCGGTCCGCTTACTGATGGACGTCGCACGCCAGATCGGAAATGCCTCGTGAGCGGCGGCGACCGCCGCGTTGACCTCTTCGACGGATGCGAAGTCGACCTCCCGGGCAACCTCGCCTGTGGCCGGGTTGTAGACGGGTCCGTACCGGCCGCTCGTGCCGGCCATCGGCGCGCCGTTGATCCAGTGGTTGACGCGTTCGGTGCCCTGTCCGATGTCCCCGCGGGCTGGCTCTGCGACCTGTGTCATGGCGTGTGCGTTGGCTCCTTGCTGAAGGCTCACTGTACCCCCCGGGTCGATCGGCGTCCCGCGAGCCTGCGGTTGTCTCCCGTTGCCGTTGACGCGGTAGCGTATCGTCTCGCCATGGCGCGGGCGCTGGGCCGCGACGCCGAAGCCCGGGTCACCGGGCTTTTCGAGCGTGACGGCCTCCTACGGCAGCTGGCCCGCCACCTCGCCGGAGCGATGGGCTTCCACCATCAACGGACCTGCGAGACGCCACCGTCTAGGCAGCCTCGCTCGTGCTACCGGCGAACCACCACCTCGGGCGAGGTCACGCGCCAGTCGTAGGCCGCCACCGCTTCGTCAGCACGAAGCAGCCCCTGCTCGCGCAGCCATTGGTCGTTATACAGCTTGCCAACGTAGTTTCGGCCCGAGTCAGGCAGGATGACGACGAACAGCGCGTGGGGATCATCCATCTTCCGTGCCACCTGGAGCGCCGCCCACAGCGCGGTCCCACATGACTCACCCATCAGGATGCCCTCGCACGCCGTGGCCGCCCGGGCGGTGAGCATCGAGTCCCGATCGCTGACACGGACGATCACGTCACAGATATCCGTGTCGTAGGTGGTCGGCCAGAAATCCTCGCCGATGCCCTCGGTGAGGTACGGCCCCGGCGTGTCACCCGAGTAGACGGACCCCTCCGGATCGGCGCCGACGATCACGATCCCCGGAGCCCGTTCCTTCAGGTAGCGACCGGCTCCGGAAACCGTCCCGCCCGTGCCAAGCGCCACGACGAGGTGCGTGATCCTCCCATCGGTCCCCCACCATACCTCCGGCCCCGTAATCGCGTAGTGCGCCTCGGGGTTCGCGGAATTCGAGTACTGATCCGGCTTCCACGCGCCCGGCGTCTCACGCACCAGGCGATCCGAAACCCGGTAGTACGAGCGCTCATCGGAAGGGTCGACGTCCGTCGGGCAGACGATGACCTCGGCACCGTAGGCGCGCAGGAGCGCGCGCTTCTCCTCGGACTGCTTGTCGGCCATGACGAAGATGCAGCGATAGCCCTTTACCGCGGCCGCCTGTGCCAGCCCGACCCCCGTGTTACCACTCGTCGGCTCGACGATCACGCCGCCCGGCTTGAGAACGCCCGCTCGTTCGGCGGCCTCGATCATGGGCAGCGCAATCCGATCCTTGACCGATCCGCCCGGATTCATGTGCTCGAGCTTGCCCACGATCCGCGGTCGCACCTCGGCGCTCAACCGATCCAGGGCCACGAGTGGCGTGCTGCCAACGGCCGCGGTCACATCGGGCAGAATCCCACCCGGTCGCTCAGCCAGCGGTCGCCTCCGGGTGCGGCTGCGACGCCGAAGGCGCATCGGCGCCGCGCTCGCTGGCCGGCCTGATCATCGGCGAGCCCCAGCCGCGGCGGTGTCGGTAGGCCAGCCAGGCGCCGGCGAGGATGAAGCCGATGATGCCCACCCACATGGCGGTCGGCACGCCGAGGATGGTCCAGTTATCGACCCGATACGTCTCCAGCAACGTCCGCACCGCGCCGTACCACATGATGTACAGAAGGGCCGCGTCGCCCGCAAAGAGTCGCGGCCCGAAGCGACGGATGACCAACAGCAGCAGCACCAAACCGACGAAGTTGAGCGCCATCTCGTACGCGAAGAGCGGCACGAAGGTGGTGGTTGCGACCGGATAGGTCCCGGGATCCCAGGGCGGGACGCGGTGAGCAGCGTCGATCTGCACGCCAAACGGAAGGCAGGCCGGGAACTCGACACCGCACAGCGAGGTGGGAGGGCCGTACAGCTCCTGGTTGACGAAGTTTCCAAGGCGGCCGATGACCTGGCCCAGCAGCGCGGCCGGCGCAAAGATGTCGAGCCAGCGGGCCGTGTTGATGCCCTTCGACCGGGTGTAGAGCCAGATGCCGACCACGCCGCCTGCGAGGGCGCCGGGAATGCCAATCCCGCCATTCCAGATCTGAGGGATGACGAGTGGATTGGCGCTATAGAAGTCCCACAGGTGGATGACGTGGTAGATCCTGGCGCCGATGACGCCGGTGATGACGACGAGCAGGAGCATCGACCAGCCGTCCTCGGCGTTCTCGCCGACCCAGCCGGCAACCCTGGCACCAAGGAGCGCGGAGATGAGCACCGCGGAAGCGATGATGATCCCGTACCAGTGCAGCTGGAGCGGGCCGAACTCGAAAGCGATGGGGTCGATCACCCGCCGATTCTACCGTTGATCAGCGGTGCCGGGCGCCGTCTCCATTTATCGAGGCCATCGCGCCTCTCCTGGCGGGCGCGATTCCCGCACTCCATGGAGGTGCCTGGCGCCTGAGGTGCACCGCAGTGCGCGGCTCACGCGTGGTGGTCCTCGCCACACCGCGAGAACCGCGCCGGAGATCGGGCTCAGGCGGATGCATTTCGATTCACCGCGACGGTCTGGACTGGGGTCGCGATGCCCACCAGGAGTCGGGCCGACAGGTATCGGCGCAGGTCCGGATGGCGCAGGACGGTGAGCCGGTCACCCGCCGGGGTGCTCGACATGGACCGCGGAGCCTAGCGGCCGTCCGACAATGCCGCATTCCCACCGCAGGGTCCCTGCGTTAGGGTTCGCGCACGCATCGCAGGATGGACCGATGACCGAGACGGATCCCGAGCAATCCCGGATCAGGCTGCCGCTCTCGCAGCTCGTCACGCTGTCGATCTACTGGTTCGGCATCCAGACGATCTGGGGCGGGCTGAACATCACGATCATCCCTGGCCGGCTGGATGACCTGAGCCGCGACACGCAGGGAACTCTGCTGGCGATCATCATGCTGGCAGGAGCGGTCGCGCCGATCATCATCCAGCCGACCGTCGGCGTGATCAGCGACTACACCACATCTCGCTGGGGCCGTCGCAAGCCGTACATCGTGATCGGCAGCCTGCTCGATGTCGCCTTCCTGGCAGGCATCGCATTCAACAACGACTTCGTGTCACTGGTCGCCTTCTATTTCCTGCTCCAGGTCAGCTCGAACTTCGCCCAGGGCCCGTTCCAGGGCTATGTGCCAGATCTCGTCCCTGCGAGTCAGGTTGGGACCGCGAGTGGACTGATGGGCCTGATGCTTACCCTGGGGACCATCGCCGGCGTCGGCATCGCCACGCTGGGTGGGATCCTGGACAACGTGCCACTCGGGATCCTCGCGCTCGGCGTGGTCGAGGTCATCACCATGGTGGTGTTGATCGCCACGGTTGACGAAGGTCGCGCAGCACCCAAACGGACACGCCCATGGCGCGAGATCGCGCTCTCCGCGTGGGGACGCGACATCCTCCAGCAGCGCGACGTGCTGTGGCTGCTCCTCGTCCGGCTCCTCTTCCTCGGCGCCTACAACGCGACCCTGATCGCCGTGGGCTACTTCCGGCGCTCGCACGGATTGAGCGACGATGACGCGGACGCCACCGTCTTCCTGGCCACCGCCATCGTTGGCGTCTCGACCGCCCTCGCCGCAATTCCGGGCGGGCGACTCTCGGACCGGTTCGGTCGACGACCGGTCATCTGGGCCGCTGCGCTGATCGCCGGGATCGGCCTGGTGGGCGTCGCGCTTGCCCCGACGCCGGAGCTCGCCATCGCGTCATGGGTCCCGTTCGGCATCGGGATGGGCACCTTCCTCTCCGCCGATTGGGCCCTCATGGCCGACGTCATCCCCAAGCACACGGCCGGCCGCTACATGGGCATCCTGAATGCGGGCACCGCCATGGCCGGGCCGGTCTTCATCATCGTGGCCGGACCTGTCCAGGACCTGGTGGCCGCCGGGTTCGGTGACGCGGCTGGTCCCCGTGTGGCGATGGGCGTGGCCGCCGCGTTCGTCGCACTCTCGGCCCTCGCGCTCACCCGTGTCGATCCCCGTCGACGTGAGGACGATGCGTGACTCGTCCCATGAACCGCGCCAGGCAGACCGGACCTCGAGAGCTGAGCGTCGCCGTCACGCCGCGCTATCGGCTCATGTGGTGGGTCAACCGAACCGTCCTGCGGGCACTCTTTGCGGTCCGCGTCAGCGGGATCGACCATTGGCCGTCGCCGCCGTTTCAGCTGGTCGCCAACCACCACAATGGCTTCGATCCGCTGCTGGTCCTGTCGGTCGTGCCGGTCGAGCCGCGCATCACCTGGTTCGGCCCGAAGGAGGCGGATTTCAGCCACGGCTTCAAGAACCGCGTGATGGCCTTTTTCGGCGGCGTTATCCCCTACAACCCGGAGAAGACGACCCTGACCTCGGCCGTCCGGGCGGTGCACCGGGTCTTCGAGGCCGATGGTGTGCTCGCCATCTTCGCCGAGGGACGCATCGGCTTCCAGGAGGCCGGTCTCCTGGACTTCGAGGATGGGGCGGCGGCATTCGCCGTCACCGCGGGCGTCCCAGTGGTGCCATGCGCGATCGTTGGCAGCACCAGCCTCTGGTTCCGTCGCCGTATCGAAGTCCGCTACGGAGCTCCCATCCGGACCGATGCCGTCCGCGGTCGAGCGGCGCGTACCGCGCTCGAGGCCCGCATTCGCGAGGGCGTGGCGGGCCTGCTGCCGGACAGTGAGCCACAACTCCCGCGTCGCCGGCCGCTCGCCTTCCTGACCGATCTGCTCAACTGGGCCGATGACATCGCGCGACGCCCACGTGAACCGTGAACCGTCCGCTGTGGACCGTGAACCGTCCGAATGCACATGACGCGTGCATTGCGCACCGACTCGAGCCTCCGCAGCGTCCCGATTCACATGGAGCGTCCATTGGGACGCCTCAGGGCCGCCGCCCCAGCGCGCGCAACGCACAGGTGGTGTGAATCCGGACCATTTGCCACGCGGTAGCATCGGTCCGACATGCTCCCCGTCATCTGGACCCTGTTCGCCGTGCTCGCCGTGGGCGGCTTCCTCATGATCG
>JBPCKH010000086.1:0-3370 GCA_051004475.1 Candidatus Limnocylindria bacterium
ATCGTCGTTAGCCCCGTGGTATAGGTCGCGGAGACACTGGGCTCGCGCGTGCTCGGAGAGTCCTGTCAAAGCCTGCAGCGATCACCTGGCTAAGCTCGCTGAACGATCCTTCGGCCAGGGACGATCGCACGCGCCGCAGGAGGGCATGCGTCCACGTCACGTTGTGGATCGTCGCAAGTCGATAGGCGAGCAGCTCTCGGGCGCGAAACAGGTGCGCGAGGTAGGCGCGGGAGTGGTTGCGGCATGCTTCGCAGTCGCAGCCAGCGTCGATCGGCCCAGGATCATCCTGGCAGGCGGCATTGCGCAGATTCACGCGTCCGTCATCGGTCCAGACCTGTCCCGTCCGAGCCACCCGCGTGGGAAGCACGCAGTCGAAGAGATCGATCCCCCGTTCCACGGCCGCGAAGAAGTCAATCGGCGAGCCGACGCCCATAAGGTAGCGCGGCCGCGGATCGTCGCCGAGCGCATCGGCCACGACATCCAGCGTGACCGCCATCTGAGCCTTGGACTCTCCTACCGATAGGCCACCGACCGCGATCCCGTCGAACGGCAACGAGCTGATGGCGGCCACCGAAGAACGGCGCAGACCGGCATCGACGCCGCCCTGAACGATGCCGAACACCGCCTGGTCGGGACGGCCGCGGGCCACAAGCGAGCGTTCGGCCCAGCGGTGGGTGCGCTCCATGGCCTCTGCAATCTCAGCTGATGGAGAACCGGCGTCCACGAGCTGATCGAGGGCCATGGCGATGTCCGATCCGAGGAGCGCCTGAATCTCCATCGCGCGCTCCGGCGTGAGCCGGTGGGTGGACCCGTCGAGGTGCGAGGTGAAGGTCACGCCGTCGTCGTCGACGCGTCGCAGCGCCGCCAGGCTGAAGACCTGGAACCCACCGGAATCGGTCAGGATCGGTCCATCCCAGGCCATGAACCGATGCAGCCCTCCCAGGCGCGAGATGCGCTCCGACGTCGGGCGCAGGTTGAGGTGATACGTGTTTCCGAGGATCATCTGCGCACCGGCGGCTCGCAGATCACCCGGCGTCAGTGCCTTCACCGTTGCCTGGGTGCCGACCGGCATAAACTCTGGTGTCCTGATCACGCCGTGAGCGGTCTTGATTTCGCCCAGCCGGGCGCGACCGACGCCGGTCGGTTTGGACGAATATACGAACGGAGCGGACGTTGACACCGCCGGAGAGGATAGGCTACGTGCACCACATAGAGGTGACTGTCGCGTGCGATTGACTGAATGGCCGCGCATGCCGTTCCTGAACGACGAAGTGAAGGAATGGATCGCGATCGAGCTACAGAGCCTCGGAGTCGACGACCTGGCCGTCTATGTCCTGGAAGCGGGCACGGAGGGAGATGAACGCCGGGTCATGGTGGCGACCGAGGTCGGACTGCTCGACCACCGGTATGCCCCGTTCGGCTCGTCGGCCCGATACCGCCTTGCGATGCTCATGTACCCCTGGCAGGTCCTGCGCGGCGTCGAGCTGCGAGCCGATACGTTCCGCCTCTGGGCCCGGGAGCACCGCACGCGCTGGTCGTTCCGTCTGCACCACCCGCACTTCGAAGCTGCAACCGAGTCCGCCGACCTCGGGCAGGCGCTGTGCGATCTCGCCCGCGTCTGCGCCGTCATGGCCGAGCCATTCGGCGTGCCAGCCGGCCGCGTCTCGAGCGACGTCCCCGGAGTGATCCCGGGTGGGCCTCGTCCGCTCCCCGCCAAGGAGGACTCGACCACGTCGAGCGACGGATCAGCGGCGGGAGCCGCGAAGCCTCCATCGGATGGCGACGAGGTAACGACTGACGCCGACGGGAACGGTGCGGCCGACGAGGAAGCGCAGCCCGAGGCCACCGCCGTGCCGATCGGTGATGGCGAAGAGGCGGTCGAACTCTCGGACGACGAGAAGGCCGCGGTCCCCACCCGGTCCGACGACCAGGCCTGATCGGAGCGTTATCCCGTGTGCGCACCAGCGCGAACGAGCGGGTTCGCCCGATCGATTCTCAGATGATGAGCATCGCATCGCCGAAGCTATAAAACCGATACCCCGCCATCAGCGCCGAACCGTAGGCACCCAGCAGAGCATCCCGTGCTTCGGACGGACGGGCATCGTCCCCCATCCCCGCCTGAATGAACGCGGTCACGAGCAACAGCAGCGAGCTGCGCGGCAAGTGGAAATTGGTGATGAGCGCATCCACCGCCGTGAACCGATGCGGCGGCGTGATGTAAAGGTCAGTTCGGCCGGAGTTCGCATCGGTCCTGGCGGCCGTCTCCAGCACCCGAACCGCGGTCGTCCCGACCGCGACGACGCGTCCACCAGCCAGGCGCGTCTCCGTGACCGCCGCGCGCGTTGCAGCCGGCATCTCGAACCATTCGCGATGGATCTGGTGCTCATCGACGAACTCGCCCTCCAGCGGGCGGAAAGTATCGAGCCCGATATGGAGGGTAACTGACGCACGCCCCACGCCTCGAGCTTCCAGCGACGCCAACAGCTCGGGAGTGAAATGCAGACCGGCCGTCGGAGCTGCCGCCGACCCCGGTGGTTGCGCGTAGACGGTCTGATATCGATCCGCCGGAGCGGATCGGTCATGAATGTAGGGCGGCAACGGCATCTCACCGGCGGCCGCCATGACTGCGCCCGGATCCCCGTCGAAGCGAATGACGCGCGTCCCGTCGCCCGAAGGCTCTCCGACCGCGATGGTCTCGCCGGTGCGCAGGGTGAGCCGGTCCCCGTCGCGAATTCGTCGCGACGGACGCACAAGGGCCTCCCATCGGGCGGCATCGTGGGCCAGTGGCCGCAGGAGCAGGACCTCGGCCGCTCCACCACTCGACCGCCGTACGGTGAGCCTGGCGGGGATCACGCGCGAGTCATTCACGGCAAGCAGGTCGCCGGCCCTCAGCCAATCGCCGATATCGCGAAAGCGGGCATATTCGATGCTGCCACTGGATCGGTCCAGCACGAGGAGTTGCGCGGAATCCCGGGGTTCGGCCGGAACCTGGGCGATGGCATCGGTGGGCAGCTCGTAGGAGAAATCATCGACGCGCAGCCGCGGACCACTCACCACGCAAGCGTAGCGCTCGGCCGGAAGATCCGTCCGGGCGCCATCGGCTCATCGATGGCTCAGGCGCTGATCCCGCCGGGGAGGAGAGCCTGTGCGAAGTAGATCAGGAAGGCGATCGCCACCAGCCACATGAGAGGGTGGATCGAACCGAGCTTGCCGAGCGCCACCTTGATGAGCACCCAGGTAATAAAGCCGGCGCCGATGCCGATCGTGATGCTGAACGTCAGCGGCATGAGGATCAGGGTCAGCAGCGCCGGAAATCCCTCCTCGATGTCGCCGAAGTCGATGTCCTTGATCATCACGGCCATCAGATATC
>JBPCKH010000087.1:0-3224 GCA_051004475.1 Candidatus Limnocylindria bacterium
CCGAAGAAGGCGCCCCACGCCGCGCCATACGCCCAATGGACGGCCTCGCCGGCCGTCTCCTTTGCCTCCGGGTCGAGGGGCTGCCTGGCCACGCCCTTCGCGACGCGCTGCGCCAGCGCCTCGTTCGGTGAGTCAGGGGACGTCGGACCCGGCCGTTCGGCCGGAAGCCGAATTCCCATGCCCTCGAGGATCTGCGGGGCGCGCTCCATGAACGCGCCCATCACGGCCGTGCCCGCGGCCCCGGCCAGGGCACCCTTGACGATCACCGTCAGCGGGGACTGATAGGTTGTCATGGCCGAGCCCAGCGCAAGAGCGATGCCACACTACGCCGCCGCCCCGTTCATACGTAATGACTTCGTGTGATCCGCCAGCGGAGGCCGTCACGTTTGAGCCGATACAGCGCTGAGGACCAGGCATCCCCGTTCTAGCGGGATAGAATGGGCTGGCGGCGGAGGGCACCCGCCGCACGGCCGACCGCAACCATGCTCCACCCAGCACGAGACCGATACGGCCGCGGGTCTCGACGAGCTACGTCATTCGTCGCGCGCAGGCCCGACCTCCGCGACCTCGATCGGCTCGAGGATGCCCTGGACCGTCACCGGCCCAATCGGCCAAAACTGGAAGGAAGCGGTGGACGAAGCCTCGACGATGGCGCGCGTGGCGGGCGACGCTCATGGCTGCGCGGGATCGTCGCTCAGGCCAGCCACGAACTGATATTTCGGCCGAAACCGGCGCGGCAGGCGGTCAAGGCCGGTCCACCGGCCAAATGATGGCGGAAATCCCGCCGGATAAGCGCCGGCATGATCTACACGCTGCGAGTGGAGGTGACCCGCACGAGCACGCTCGGCAGCTTCGTGTCGGCTCATACGGCGACGGCCGCCTATGCCGTGCCAGGAGCACCCGTCGAATCGCGGACGACGAGTACCGGCTCCAGGATCACGGGGCGGATCGCAACCTTTCCACCGCGACCCGCCAGGAGACCGGCGAGGTGCTCCACCGCCCAGCGACCGAGCTCGTCGGTCGGCTGCCGGATGGTAGTGAGCGGCGGATCGGTCCAGGCAGCCAGGTCGATGTCGTCGAACCCGACCACCGACATCGCCTCGGGCACCGGGACGCGCGCGCGGCGCAGGGCACGCAACGCACCGATGGCGGTCAGGTCGTTGTAGGCCACGATCCCGGTCGCATCACACCCGATGAGCGACTCGGTGGCCGATGCGCCGCCAGCCACCCCACCGTCACCGATCGCGACCAGGGGCTCGCCCAGGCCCGCTGCACCAAGCGCGTCGCGCACGCCCTGGCGGCGCTGTCCCGATGCGGCCTGGTCGGCGGGGGCCCCGATGTGGCCGATGCGCCGATGCCCCAGCGCGATGAGGTGCTCGGTCGCCAACCGCGCCCCGCGCCGGTGCGCCGTGGTCACCGTCGGCAGGCCCGATCCGGCAACCGTGTCGTTGACGAGAACGGTCGGCACCGAGGATCTCCGCAGCCTCTCGGCGTGCGCGCGCGTCATGCGCGACGAGACGATCACGATGCCGTCGACCCGACGCTCGACCAGCAGGTCGAGATGCTCGAGCTCGCGAGCCGGGTCATCCCCGCCATTGGCCAGGATGATCGCGTAGCCGCGGTCATGCGCCGCCGCCTCGATGGCGCGAACCAGCTGGGGATAGAACGGGTTCGTGATGTCGGTCACGACCAGGCCCAGCGTCCGGGTCTCCTGCAGCTTCAGGGCGCGGGCGATGCTCGAGGGCCGGTAGTCGAGATCGCGTGCCGCGGCCAGCACGCGCTGGCGCGTTTCGGGTCGCGCGGGAACGCTGCCGGACAGCACGCGGCTGACGGTCGCGGTCGAGACACCGGACCGCTCCGCGACGTCATCGATCGTCGCACCCACGATCCTCAGCCGGCCGGGATCGGCTTTTCGAGCTCGTGTTCGATCTCGGCCAGCTCGGCGCCACCGCCCATGTGCTCCAGCAGTTGCCCCGGCGTCATGTTCGCCTTGTCGAAGGTGCCAGTGCAGGTTCCGCGGTCGAGAATCGTGAACCGATCGCCGATCGGGAAGGCGTGGTTGATGTTGTGCGTGATGAGAATCACGCCGATGCCCTGTTCGCGTGCCTGGGCGATGAAGCGCAGGACCACCGCGGCCTCTTTGACGCCAAGGGCAGAGGTGGGCTCGTCGAGGATGACGACCTTCGCCCCGAAGTGGATGGCGCGCGCGATGGCCACCGATTGGCGCTCTCCGCCGGAGAGCGTCCCGACCGGCTGTGACGTGTCGCGCAGGTCGATGCCCATCTGCTTGAGCGCCGTCCGTGTCACGCGGTCGGCCTGTTTGATGTCGAGCGTCTTCATCGGTCCAAAGCCGGTCACCGGCTCCGCGCCCAGGAAGAAGTTGCGGCTGATGCTCATGAGCGGAATCATGGCCAGGTCCTGGTAGACGGTGGCGATCCCGCGCTGGAGCGCGTCGCGCGGCGAGCCCAGTTGGACGACCTCGCCGTCCACCAGGATTTCGCCGCTGTCGGGCGGGTGCACTCCGGACAGGATCTTGATCAGCGTCGACTTGCCGGCGCCGTTGTCGCCCAGCAGGCAGAGCACCTCGCCGGCCCGGACCGAGAGCGAGACGTCGTGCAGGGCGACCACGCTGCCGAAGTACTTGGTCAGGTCGCGGGCCTCGATGAGCGGGGCGACGTTGGGTGCTGTTGCGGTCATCGGTCGCCCCTCTCAGTGCCGTGTCATGGTTGCGCGCTGGCGGATGTAGTTGTTGACGATGACAGCGGCCAGCAGCAGCACGCCCAGGAAGGCCTGATACCAGTCGCCCGGGATGCCGGCGAAGACGATGCCCTGCTTGGTCATGCCCAGCGTCAGGGCGCCGAACACGGCACCGATGGCGGACCCGTAGCCACCCGTGAGCAGCGTGCCGCCGATGACGGCGGTGATGATCGCCTCGAACTCCTTGTCGCTGCCACGCAGCACGTCGCCGCTACCGACGTCGAGGACCTGGAGCACGGCAAGCAGCGCCGCCGACGCGGCGGTGGCCATGAACAGGATGATCTTCACGCGGTTGACCGGCACGCCCACGTTGCGAGCCGCGATCGACGATCCGCCCACACCGAAGATCCAGTTCCCGAACGAGGTGCGCAGCAGGACAAAGGTCGCCAGGAGCGCAAGACCGATCCACCACAGGATGGAGATCGAGAATGGCCCGATATTGGCCGTGAAGATCGTCGCGATCGGAT
>JBPCKH010000088.1:0-5050 GCA_051004475.1 Candidatus Limnocylindria bacterium
GTCATCGGCGTTGGCGGTGGCGGAAGCAACGCCGTCAACCGGATGATCCGTGCCGAGATGATGGGCGTCGAGTTCATCAGCGTGAACACGGACGCGCAGGCGCTGCTGCAGAGCGATGCGCCGCACAAGATCCGCATCGGCGACAAGATGACGCGCGGCCTGGGGGCCGGCGCCGAGCCGAACGTCGGCCAGCGCGCCGCCGAGGAGGACTCGGAGAAGATCTACGAAGCGCTCAAGGACGCCGACATGATCTTCATCACCGCGGGGATGGGTGGCGGCACTGGCTCCGGCGCGGCGCCGGTGATCGCGGAGATCGCCAAGGATCTTGGCGCATTGACCGTCGGCGTCATCACCAAGCCCTTCAGCTTCGAGGGCGTGCGTCGCAAGCTCGTTGCCGAGCAGTACTCGGAGCTGCTCAAGGAGAAGTGCGACACCCTGATCACTATTCCGAATGATCGGCTGCGCGAAGTCGTTGACAAGAAGACGAGCATCGTTGACGCGTTCCGCGTGGTGGACGACGTCCTGCGCCAGGGCGTCCAGGGCATCAGCGACCTGATCACCGTTCCGGGCCTGATCAACCTCGACTTCGCCGATGTGAAGACGATCATGCGCGACGCCGGCTCGTCGATGATGGGCATCGGCATCGCCACCGGTGAGAACCGCGCCGTCGACGCTGCACGTGCGGCCGTCATGAGCCCGTTGCTCGAGGTCAACATCCAGGGGGCGCGCGGCATCCTGTTCAACGTCACCGGTGGCAGCGACCTGGGCCTGTTCGAGGTCAACGAGGCGGCCGAGGTCATCAAGGAGGCCGCCGATCCGGAGGCGAACATCATCTTCGGCACCGTGATCGACGACCGAATGCGCGACGAGGTCAAGGTGACCGTCATCGCCACCGGTTTCGATGGCACGAAGAAGACGAAGCCGCAGAGCCGATTCGGCGCTGAGGGTGCCGCCGGCGTCGAAGGGAGCCTGGATGACCACAGCCGCGAGATCCTGGCCGAGATCGAGCGGGATCGAGAGCAGCGCCAGAGCCTCGAGGACCAGATGGGCACGGAGTCTCCGTTCGCTCGACCGTCCGAGCGGGAGGCGACCGAAATTCGTCCGTCCGAGCGTCAGCCAGTGCCCGTGCGACCCGCCAGCCTCGAACGTCCGTCCTACGGCGAGACCGATCTCGACATCCCGAGCTTCCTGCGCCGCAAGAACGACTGACACCATGCGGGCGGCGTCTGCTGTGATTCCTGTCAGATTCTCAGGGTGAGACAGCCATGTCCGCTTCCAGGTTCGCGGCCCGAAGCGGCTGAGCGTGAGCGGCTCCAAGATTCATCTCACGTTTGCTCCCGATGAGAATTCGACAGGTTGGGATGCAAGGAACTCACGATTGCTCTCTCGTGGTGAGAATCTGAGAGGAAAGGATCGCGCGTCATGGCAAGATGGCGCGATGGAGATCGTGGGCAATGTGCCGCCGAACGCCGAGCAAATTCGGCAGCGCCATGACCGCCTCCGTGCTCGCCTGCGCGAGGTGGCCAGCGCCAATGGGCACGACCCCGAGCGCCTGCGGATCGTGGCGGTCACGAAGGCCTGGCCGCTCGAGGTTGCGGGCGCGGCGCTCGATGCGGGACTGACGCGCCTCGGCGAGAGTCGGGTCCAGGAGGCGGAGCCGAAGATCGCGGCGCACCCCGCTGCGGAGTGGCACTTCATCGGCCGGCTCCAGTCGAACAAGGCCAGACGGGCCGTACGCGGTTTCGCGGTCATCCATTCGGTCGACTCGATCGAACTGCTGCGACGCATCGCCCAGCTCGCCGCCGAGGAGGGACGAGCGCCGGCGGTGTTGCTTCAGGTCAACCTGACCGACAAGCCGTCCACGGCCGGTCTTTCCGCTGCGGAGCTGGAGGCGGAGCCGCAGCCGCCGAGTGTGACCGGGCTGATGACGATTGCGCCGATGGGCGCATCGGCAACAGAGGCTCGCGCCGTGTTCGCTCGGCTGCGTATCCTGCGAGACCGCCTGGAGCAGGCGGCCGGCATCGGTCTACCGGAGCTTTCGATGGGCATGAGCGCCGATGCCGAGGCCGCGGCGGCCGAGGGTGCGACGCTCGTCCGGATCGGGACCGCGCTGTTCGGGCCGCGAGGCTAGACGCTGCTATTCTCCGACGATGACCGTGCTCGTCAACTTCATCCAGCTGCTGGCCTTCGTGCTCTGGTTCCTGCTGATCGCGCGTGTCGTGCTCAGCTGGACGAGTCCGGGTGGCGGCGGGGGATTGGTGGCCTTCGTCTACCAGGCGACCGAACCGATCCTTGCGCCGATTCGTCGCGTCCTGCCGCCGGCGGGTGGCATGGACTGGTCGCCGCTGGTTGCCATGCTCCTCCTCGGCGTCGTCCTCCGCGTCGTCGCGCGCCTCTAGCGCGGACCTCGGTGATGGTCGTCGCGATCGTGGTCGTGCCGCTCAGCGCCGATGGCTATACTTCGACCCCGCGATGGGCGATTGGCTCAGTCGGTTAGAGCGCACGGTTCACATCCGTGAGGTCACTGGTTCGAATCCAGTATCGCCCACCACACTTTCCCTCCGGGTCGTTGATTGACGCAGATGCGGATCGTCCTCACCACCGAGTCGTACCTTCCGTACCTGTCGGGTGTGACGGTCTCGGTCGACGCCCTGGCGCGCGGCCTCGGCGCCATCGGCCACGAGGTGCTGGTGGTCGGTCCGAGTCCGGCGCGCGGTGCCACCGTTCAGCCGATCGGCTCGCCCGGGCCGCCGCCACGTCACCTCTGGCTGCCGTCCTACCAGCCCGCGGCCGTCGCGCCACCAGCGTACCGGATGCCATGGCCGAAACCCTCGCCCAGCGCCGTGCGGGAGGCGCACGAATTTCGTCCGGACGTGGTCCACGCCCATTCGCCGTTTGTCACCGGTGTGTTCGCGCGACGGCTCGCGCGCGACGAGGGTGCGCCGCTGGTGTTCACGCATCACACCCGGTTCGAGGACTACGCGCACTACCTCGGACCGCTGGCGATACCCGGCAGGCGCATGACCGATGCGTACCTGCGCGGCTTCTGGCGTGCCTGTGACGCCATCATCGCGCCATCGCAGGATCTCGCGGACATGATTCGAGGCCGAATCCGCGCCGATCGGGCAACGCGGGTGCACGTGCTTCCGACCGGGATCGAAGTCGATGGGATCCGTGCGCTGACGCGGGTCGACCCGCGCGGCGCGGCCGGCTGGCCATCCGACGCGGTGGTGGTGGCATCGCTCGGACGAATGGCGCCGGAGAAGAGTGCGCACATCCTCTTCGATGCGGTGGCCCGCGCCGTCCCGGTCGTGCCGGACCTGCGGCTGCTGGTGGTCGGCGGCGGACCGTCTGAGCATGGGCTCCGCATACGCGCTGCGTCGCCTGACCTTGCCGGTCGAGTGGTCCTGACGGGCTCGTTGCCGAGGCCGGAAGCGCTGACACGAATTTCCGGTGCGGATTTCTTCCTCTTCACGTCGCGGACCGAGACGCAGGGGCTCGTCCTGGCCGAGGCGCTCAGCGTCGGATTACCGGCCATCGCCGTCGACGGCCCCGGCGTGCGCGACTCGATCCGCGACGGCATCGATGGCGTCATCGTGGCCGCACATCCTGAAACCTCGCTGGTCAACCGCCTGGCTGACGCCGTCGCGACGCTCGCTGTGGATACGGATCGTCGCTCGTCGCTGCGTGCTCGCGCAGCGGGGGATGCCGGCCGCTTCGCCATCGAGCGATGGGTGGCCGAGGTCGAGGTGCTATATCGGACGGCCGCACGCAGCGAAGGCTAGCGAATCGCTTGCGTCGGCACCAAGGGGGCGTACAATGCCGGCCATGCGAGTGAGTCTGGTGGCACGCTTCGTCTCCCACCCAGCAATCGACTTCGGGGTAGGGCGCCGCTTGGCGCACCGGCCCCGTCTCGGGCTGGCCACCACCCGCACGGTCTACCATCGTCCCCGCAGTGCGGTTGCGCCCCGTGCGACCGTGCGCGCCCTGCGGTCGCAGACCAGCCGGTTCCGCTTCCCGGCGGTCGGCCGCGCGACCCGTCTTCCCGCGCGTCGACCCGCCCTTCCGTTCGGGGTTCCTCGCGCCCGCCGCTCGTAACGGTCGGGGTGTCTGTCCTGCGGACCGCGCGCGCCACGTCAGCCGGTGGGGTCGTCCATCGCCTTGTCGCAGGTCGCCGCGAGATCGTCGTCGTCCATCGTCGAGTTCCGGTGCTGTGGGCGCTTCCCAAGGGAACCCCGGATTCAGGCGAGTCTCTCGAGGAGACGGCACTGCGCGAGACGCGCGAGGAGACCGGCCTCGACGTGGAGATTGAAGCGGCGATCACCTCGATCCGCTACGTCTTCGTGCGCGAGTCGACTCGATTCAACAAGACAGTGCACTTCTTCCTCATGCGACCCGTTGGCGGTGCGCTCGAGCTGCATGACCAGGAGTTCGACGAGGTGCGCTGGGCAACGCCTCCCGAGGCACTTGCGCTGCTCACGCACGCCACCGAGCGCTCGATCGTCGAGCGCTCGCTGACCCTGATCGAAGCCGCCGACGCGGCACGGGCCCTGGCGTGAGCGGCGGCGGCGCCGGCGAGCTTCGACGGACCCCGCTGCACGAGGTGCACGCCGAGCTCGGCGCTCGCCTGGTGCCGTTCGCCGGGTACGAGATGCCGGTGCAGTACACCTCGATCATCGAGGAACATCGGACCGTCCGTTCCGCGGTCGGCCTCTTCGACCTGTCGCACATGGGCGAGCTCGAGGTCAGCGGCGAGGAGGCGGTCGCCTTCCTGCGCCATGCCCTGGTCAGCGACGCGGGTACGCTCGAGATCAACCAGGCGCAGTACTCGATGGCCTGCGATGTCGACGGCGGCATCATCGACGACCTCATCGTCTATCGGCTTGCCGCTGAAGAGTTCCTGGTCGTCTGCAACGCATCGAATCGCACCGCGGTGGTCGAGCAGCTCGCTCGACTGCTCGCGGAAGGTGACTTCAGCGCCTCGCTCGACGACCGCAGCGACCGCACGGGGCTCGTGGCACCGCAGGGCCCGAATGCCGGGGCCCTGATC
>JBPCKH010000089.1:0-4763 GCA_051004475.1 Candidatus Limnocylindria bacterium
CAGCGTGGCCTCCTCGCGGGCGCTGCCGCCGAGGACGACTCGCATCTGTTCAGGCTGCACGCCCTGAATGCCCGTCAGCTGCTCGACGTAGCTGCAGATCTGGAGCACGGCGCCGGCCTTGACGTGACGCGCCAGCTTCGTGTCGGCAACCTCGTAGTGGTACGGCCCCCAGACCGATGGGCGCTCGGACGCCTCGACCCGCAGCAGGAAGTCCGCATAGCCCAGCCATCGGCCGTCGAAGAAGGTTGCCTGGAAGATGACATCCGCGCCCGATGCCATGGCCGCAATCGTCTCCTCGGCCTGGCGGCGGATTCGCTCGCCGCGTTCCTCGTCGTCGTTGCGCGCGATCTCGACCACGGCTCGTCCGGTCGCCGTCAGTTCGGCGAGGTAGCGCGCCTCGTGCTGAAAGCCGCGCTCGCGGATGACGTCGAGCTCGGGATCCTCCCGCATCGGTCACTTGACCAGGCTCCCCAGGGCCGCTCGCTCGAGCGCGGTCAGATGCTCGCAGGCCAGGTACCCGACGAGATCGGTCGCAGAGAAGACCGGCTGGCCATCGATCAGCTGCAATACAGATTCCTCCCCATGCCTGCAGAGTACCGAACATTCGGGACAGCTCGCGCGTCACGACGCGGAACGACGGTGCGCGGCGCGTTGCACGGGGTCGCCACTTGAACAATGGGCGCCACGGTGAACATTGTGTGGAGATTCGAGGCGCCTGAGTCCGGATCTGAGCGTGACATCGGCCCCGGTACCGGCCCAGTAACCGCGCAATGCCCACCAGGCCGCGCATTGTTCCGAAGGCCGCACTTTGGGCTGAGCAACGCACCCCTGGCGCGCAATATTCGAGACCTTCGCCGTCGGCCCGGTGCCGACCCTGATCAGCGACCGCGGGTGGACACGGACGCGGGCGCTGCCTGCACGTCACCGCTGGGCAGCCCGGACGCCATCGTGGCGACGCCGAGGCCAAGTCCCAGGATCCAGTGAGCCGGCATCCACCAGGCCTCGGTCTGCGGGAGGCCGGTGGTGATCGTGAACATCGCCGTCGCACCGGCGGTGGCGAAGAGGGCCAGGCCGGTGATCAGCTCCGGTCGAGGTGATGCGGCGCGTGCCTGCGTGACGAGCAGCACCACGCCGTAGGCCATTGCGCTCGCAACCAGGGCCATTGCCACCAACACCCAGAGAAAGCCTGAGACTCCGAGCAGGCCCAATGCGCCGATGAACAGCCAGCCTGACATCGTGCCTGCGAGGCCGATGCGCCGCTCACGCTCCTTCATGTGCTTCCACCACACGCCGGCGGTGAGGAGCGCGGCCGGAACGAACGCCATCGTTGCCCACGACTCCTCGGTGTTCAGGAGGGCAGCCGCCGCGAGCGGTAACGTCACGAGCCACGCCGCCCCGGCGACCAGTGCAAGTCCCAGCCTCATGGCTCGGTTTGGGCTTCGGCTTCGGCTTTGGCCTGGATCGGGTCGGATACGGCGTTCTCACGCCGTGCCAGGAACGCGAACGGGATGGCGAGTGCCTGGATCGCCGCGGATGCCACGTACGACGCGGGGTAGCCAAAGACATCGGCCGTGCGGCCGAGCGCGGGTTGTGCGACGGCGCCGCCCGCCGATCCGATCAGCGAGTCAAAGGAAAGGACCTTCGCGCGTTGTTGCGAGGGGATCAGGCCGTTGATGAAGGCCCGGCGCATCGGCTCCTCGATCGCCCCGACCAGGCACCACGCGATCACGAGCGCCGCCGCGATCACGAAGCTGTTCGTGAGCCCGATGAGCGCGAGGAGGATGACGGTCAGGACGCCCGCCACGATGAGCGCATCGGTTCGACGTTTGAAGAGCCGCCGCACCCACGGAACGGTCAACCCACCGACGATCTGGGATCCAGCAACGAGAGCTGCAGCGAGGCCGGCGATCCCGTAGGCGGTCGGGTCGCCGAACAGCTCCAGCAGGTACGGCTGGAGTGCGTAAAAGGCATAGAACCCGACCCCCATCGTGAACGGCGCAGCCAGCATCAACCACCGCACCGGCCGATTGCGAAGGCCACCATCGACCGCGCCAGAGATCACGGTCCGTACGGCCGTGATGGGCGTGACGCCTCGTTCCGGCGTAAAGCCCATGTCGTGCATGAACCACCAGGCCACCACCAGGGTCACGCCGAGCAGTGCCGCCCGTACGATGTAGGGCACGCCAAGGTCAGTTGCCTGGGCGATGAAGCCACCCGCCACCGATCCCACGAGCATCGCCCCGCCACCGACCACCTGCGCGCGGCCGAAGACTGATTCGAGGTTGCCCGTGAAGCCGTTCGCCGCCAGGGCATCGACCAGCCAGGCCTCGGTCGCGCCCGAGAAGAACGTGAACCCGAGCCCGAGCAGGGCCGATGCGATCGCCCACGCCCAGAACGGGGCCCCAATGTTCCACATCAGCAGATAGAGCAGCGTTGACAGCAGCAGCGTCCCGGCGCCGAGCATGAACGAGAGACGGCGGCCACGCGTATCTGCCACGACCCCGGTCGGGATCTCGAAGATCACCTGCCCGACGGCGAAGAACGCGTTGGCGGCGAAGGCCTCCGTGTTGCTCAGCCCGGCATCGAGCAGGAAGAGGGTGTTAATGCCCCAGATGAACGACGCGGCCAGCGTGGTCAGCAGGGTCAGCAGCAGATACGTCCGTTGAACGACCCGGGCAGCATCCGTCACGTCGGCACTCTACCGTTCGCTCGCTCGCGACGGCCGTGAAGCGTCGTTCACATGAGGCAACCGTTTCGCAGCCGGACTGGCCCGTGGAGCGTTCAGATTCACGCCCCATGTCATCTTGGACGCGCCAGCCCTCGGTCTGGAGACCAACGGCACGCCTGGCGTGAATCAAGACGCTCAGCGGGCACGTCCTTCGCGGAGCATCTCCACTGACTTGCCGATGCGGCGCTGACGCGTCTCATCGGTCCTGGCTCCGCTGACCTGGAGCACGTGCCAACCCTTGTTGCTGTTCGACAGGCCGTCGAAGGTGGCTCGGGCCGCCGGCTCGGCGTCGAGCGCGGCGGCGAAGTCGTCTGGCACGCTGACCTCGCGCGGGGCGGTGTCCAGCTCGATCTCGACCTCCACCTCGTCACCGCCGGCAACCCGAGCACCCGCCCGATGCTCGGCACTGACGCCGACCATGAACACGCCGCCCATGATGGCGATGGTGTTGCGGTACGTATACCCGTTGATGGTGACCGTGACGGGAGGACGCTTCCCGGACCCGAGCGCCTCGATGACCTCGTCGGGCACGTGGATGCCGGTCGCGGTCTTGCCACTCTGCTGGACGGTTGTGCGGAACTTCATGTCATCCCTTCGTGGGTTGGGCCGGTGAAATGTTCTGGTTGAGGCGGAGGTGGTGGACTGCACGGAATCGCTCCTGGGAAACTTCTCAGCCGTTATGACGGCGGGTTCGCTCGGAACTCATCGGTCCTCCGCCGTCGCCACCATCGCCACCGCCACCTACCAACCAGGATCAACTTAAGCGGGCCAGCCCAGCAGCGGGTTCGCGATGATGATGAGTCAGACGTGCCCGATGAGTTTCGGGTGCCTGCCCCGTCCTGATGCACGAGGGATGGAGGATCTCACCTTCAGCGTCGCGGATCTCGGTGCGCCAGCGGCAACGGGCGACCTGGCGTCATTGTGCACGCGCCTCGCCTCGATGCTCGAGACGTCCGATGTGGAGTTCATCGAGTGCGACGTCGGCGGCCTGATGGCGCCTGATGCGGCAATGCTCGATGGGTTGGCGAGGCTCCAGCTGACGGCCCGGCGTCTCGGCTACGAGATGCGCCTCCGGAATGCCTCCGATGAGCTGCACGATCTGCTCGCCCTGGCAGGCATGTGCGACATCGTCGGCCTGTGCTGTGACTCACCCGATCGGCGACGGTCCGACCTCGTCATCCAGGCGCGCGGGCAGGCCGAAGAGCGGGAACATTCGCGCCGTGTCGAGGAAGAACGTGATTCCGCTGATCCGATCACCGGAAAGCTCCAGGACCTGGAGTGACCACGGGCCGTACCCGTCACCCGGGTCAGGTTTGTAGTGGCCGAACGCCGGTGAGCCGTTCGCCATAGTGGGAACCAGACGCGAACCGCGGCAGCCGATCCCGGGGCCAAGGCACCACTTGACGACGTCGGCATGGGTCTGCAGCCACAGCTCGTACGGCGGCATCGACCACGTCGCGTCCTCGTGAAGCAGCGAGGTCAGCCGATCCATGTCGTAGCGCTCGAAGGCGTCCACGTAGCGCGCGAGCAACGCCTCCTGATCGGCGTCCATCGGCGCAGGCGCGTGTGTCGAGCTCAGCTGATTGCTGGCGAGCGTGGAGCGCGCGTGCTGGAGGGCACTGTTGACCGATGCGACCGATGTTTCCAGCAGCTCAGCGACCTCATCCGCCTTCCAGCGCAGCACCTCGCGCAGGATGAGCACCGCCCGCTGGCGAGGAGGCAGATGCTGGAGCGCGGCGACGAAGGCGAGACGGATCGACTCGCGGGCGACGGCCACCTCCGCGGGATCGGCCGGATCCGCGATCACGCGACCGTCAGGGATCGGCTCGATCCAGGCACCCTGCGGAAGGGCCGGGCCCAGCACGACGTCGGCGGTCGACGCCGGACCGAGATCCATGGCTCGAGCGCGTCGCTGCCGTCCCTTGAGCATGTCCAGGCAGACGTTTGTCGTGATCCGATACAGCCACGACCGCAACGCCGCTCGGCCCTCGAACCTGCCGAAGCCGCGCCACGCCCGAACGAGCGTCTCCTGCAC
>JBPCKH010000090.1:0-4081 GCA_051004475.1 Candidatus Limnocylindria bacterium
GCCATGCGCAGCGCGGCCAGCAGGGGTGCGGATGGGCGGTAGCCGCCGCTCAGGATGACGCCGCTCACCAGGGGGACGGAGCCCGCCCGTCGATTCGCCTCGAGCGCAGCATGCAGCAGATCCTCGCGGTCTCCCGGGGTGATCAGCAGAGTTCGATCCGCAAGGTGACTGATGGCGTGCTCTGCCTGCATGGCACCGATCGCCACGTGGCCGATCGTGCGTCCCGGCTCCGCGCGGCCGGCCAGCAGCTCACCGCCAAGGTGCGTCACGATCAGCTCGAGCGACGGATTGGCCAGGAACTCCGAGTACGGAATACAGCCGAGCAAGTTGATCCCGTGCATCCCGAGACCCCGAGCCAGCACATCGGGCAGTTGCGGGTGCGACTCAACATCGACCTTGTTCACGACCGCGCCGAGCACATCCACGCCGTGCGCCGCGAACAGCGCGCGGTTGAGCACGATCTCGTCGATGGGCCGACCGACGCCACCCTCGCTCACGATGATCACCGGCGCGTCGAGCATGGCGGCAGCTCGTGCGTTCGAGAGACCGATGACGGCCCCGACTCCGGCGTGCCCCGTCCCCTCGATGACGACCATGTCCTTTCCGGCAGCCACCCGCCGGAACGCAACGCCTACCTGTGTCTCGAGGTCATCGGTGATGCGACCCATGATGAAGTCTGTCGTGAAGCGGCGCGGCAGGGTGACCGGCGACATGTCATTCAGGGCATCGGGCAGGTGGAAGACCTCTTTCATGAGGACGGCGTCCTCGTCGGCACGCGTGCCGTCGACCACCAGGTAGCGCTGTCCGACCGGCTTCATGAAGCCGAGTCGAAGTCCTCCCTCACGGATGGCGGCGATCAGGCCAAGGCTGGTGGTCGTCTTGCCTCTGTTCTGGCCGGTCGCGGCCAGGAACACCCGCCGCGGCTGGCTATGAACGGCTCTTCGTCCGACGCTCAACCAGGTCGACGCCGTCGCGCAACCGCGTCACGAGGTCCGCCTCCAGCATGTCGGGCTCCAGGTGCTCGCCGAGCCGCTCGAGCATGTCAGCTGCCACGCTGAGCAGCACGTCCGCATCGGCGATGAAGAATTGGGGTTCGTTGTTATAGCGAACCAGGGTCAGCCGGCCCTGGAGCGTCAGGCCGGCCTCGGAGTGCGACAACTGCGTTCCGAAATTGTGGCCCTGGATTCCATCGGGGTTGTTGAGAAAGTTGAGGGCGTTGTCGATGACCAGCCCGAATCGCGCGCGCCAGCTCACGAGACGTTCGTGGACGTCCGGTGGCAGGCCCATCTCCCCAAGTTCCTCGAAGACACCGCGGTCAACGGTCAGCAGCCCGACAAGTGTCGATCCGGCGCGTCCGCCAAGCATCACCTGCAGCGAGCGCTCGAGGGTGAAGACATCGGCATCGAACCGGGGGCTGGTCGTGACCTCGGCGAGCAGGTCCTCGAGGTTGTCGAGCTGGCCCGGATCGGCGAGGGCATTCGCCAGGTTGTGGATCTCCTCCCGGAACAGGAATCGCTCTTCGTGGTCGAGCATGGGACTGCTCCTCGTCCTACGGGTAGAGGCCGCGAAGGGTGGTGGCCTCGGCGACGCGGGCAACGGCCACCATGTAGGCGGCGGTGCGCATGTCGACCTCGTGCTGCAGGCTCATCGCGTGAACGGCCTCGAACGCCCGATCCATGATGCCCTTGAGGCTGTCGTTGATGCGATCCTCGGTCCAGAAGAAGCTCTGCATGTCCTGGACCCATTCGAAGTAGCTGACCGTGACACCACCGGCGTTGCACAGGATGTCCGGGATGAGGAAGACCCCGCGATCGTGAAGGATGGCGTCAGCCTCGGGAGTGGTCGGACCATTTGCTGCCTCCGCGACGATCCGCGCCTTCACGTTCGGGGCGTTGAACTTCGTGATCTGGTTCTCGAGCGCGGCCGGGACGAGGATGTCGCAGTCCACCTCGAGGATCTCACGGTTCGTCACCTCGTCGGAGCCTGGGAAGCCGACGACCGTGCCATGCTCACGCTTCCAGGCGCTCACCCTAGCCGGGTCGAGGCCGGCCGGGTTGTGAATGCCACCGGTCGAATCGCTGACTGCGACGATCACCGCGCCCTGCTCCTTGAGGAGCGTGGCCGCGATGCTGCCGGCGTTGCCGTATCCCTGGATCGAGACACGGGCGCCTTCGAGCGCCACGTTGAGCGCCGTCGACGCCTGGAGGAGAGTGAAGACTACGCCGCGTGCCGTCGCCTCGTTGCGGCCAAGGGATCCACCGATCGAGATCGGCTTGCCGGTCACCACGCCGGGGATCGTGTAGCCGTGATGCATGGAATAGGTGTCCATCATCCAGGCCATCGTCTGAGCATTGGTGTTGACGTCCGGCGCCGGGATGTCACGCGTGGGACCGATGAGTGGGCTGATCTCGGTCGTGAAGCGCCGCGTCAGTCCCTCGACCTCTCGGATTGACAGCTTCTTGGGATCGACAATCACGCCACCCTTGGCACCGCCGTATGGAATGTTGACGCAGGCGCACTTCCAGCTCATCCACATCGCCAACGCGCGAACCTCGTCGAGCGTCACGTCCTGGTGGTAGCGGATACCGCCCTTACCCGGTCCTCGGCTCACATTGTGCTGGACGCGGTGGCCGGTGAAGACCTGGACGTTGCCGTCATCCATGGTGACCGGGAAGTTGACTGTGAGCTCACGCTGCGGGACGCGCAGCACGCGGCGCATCCCCTCGTCGAGGTCGAGCTTGTCAGCTGAGTGATCGAACTGGGACTGGGCGATGGCCCAGATGTTCGGAGCCTCCGCCACCGGGTTCTGGCTGGCCATCAGGTGCGCTGAGTGCCTCCTGTATGCAGTCGCGACGCCGGCGCCTCTGCGCGCCCACGGTTGTCAAAGGCGGAAGCAGGCCGGATCGCGGGTGAACGGTTGCCGATTCTAGCGCACCGCCGTGTCCGCGACGCCGCGCCACCACGCCACCACGGCGGTTCCGGCGGCGATCCGGGTGATCCGGCAGCCCCGCCGCCGCGAAGCGTCCGGATTCACACAGAACGACCATTTCGTCCCCGCCGGGGCCCCGTGAGCGCCTGAATTCACGCCTGGCATGAGTCAGGACGCTTCGAGCGCGTGAAGCCAGGAGTGCCGCATGCCTCACGTGAATACGGACGGTTCGTTGCTTTGCGATGACCCGACTCGCGTCGTCGCGGTTTCGCGGCGTTCAGACCCGCGGTAGGATCGGCCGGATGACCACAACCGACGTCCTCGAGGCGGCACCTCCGCGCCTGACCACGGCCGATGCCGAGCGAGTGGCAGCTGGCATCTTTGGCGTGAGGGGACCAGCTCGCTCGCTGGTGAGCGAGCGCGACCAGAACTTTGCCATCGTCGATGAGGAGGGCGCAGGCTGGGTGCTGAAAGTCTCGAACGCGGCGGAAGACCCCGCGGTCGTGGAGATGGAGGTCGCGGCCGTCGACCGCATCACATCGGTCGATCCCACGCTGCCGGTCCCCGTGGCGCGCCCCTCCCTCGAGGGCGGGCCGATCGGTCGCGTCAAGATCCCCGGCGACGGCTCGCACATGGTACGGCTGATCCCGCTCATGCCGGGACGCAACGCGCGGCCCGCGGAGCTCTCCGACGACAACATCCACGCCATCGGCACCGCGGTTGCTCGCGTGGGCCATGCGCTGCGTGGATTCTTCCATCCGGCCGCCGGCCGGGTGATCCTGTGGGATCAACAGCATCTCCCCCGCCTCGTGCCCCACGCCAACCTCGTGGAGCCTGGATCCCGTCGCGACCTCCTGGAGCTCGTCCTCGCGCGCTTCACCGACCGGGTTCTCCCCGCCCTGCCGACGCTCCGCTCGCAGCTGATCCACAACGACATCACCCTGGACAACCTGCTCGTCGACGAGGCGGGCACGGTCACCGGTATCATCGACTTTGGCGATATGGCGCATACCGCGCTCGTGCTCGACATTCCGGCCACGCTCCAGTCCCTGGTGCGGGAGCGTGACGACCCCTTCGAGATTGCTGCGCCGTTCCTCGACGGCTACACATCGGTCCTGCCACTCGAGGAAGCCGCAGCGCAGCTTCTCGGCG
>JBPCKH010000091.1:0-9733 GCA_051004475.1 Candidatus Limnocylindria bacterium
GCCACGATGTCAAGGAAGTAGGAGGCAGGGTGACGAAGCGTGACGATGAGCGTTTCGTCATCCGGCGCTTCGATCCCGACCTCATCTTCAGTTCCCTCACCGGTCACTCGCTCGGAAGCGCCGTCCACCACGCTCAGCACGTCGGGGGCCGTCGCTTCGGTCGCAGGATCCAGGAGCCGCAGCCACGAACGGCGGATATCCTCGGCCACCAGCGGCTCGCCATTGCTGAACTCGAGGTCGTCACGGATAGCAAATTCGTAGGTCAGCCCATCGGCGCTGATCTCCCATCCGGATGCCAGCGAAGGATATGGCGCACCGGTCTCGTCCAGACGGGTCAGCCCGGCATAGAGCTGAAGGAGGAGCTGGACGTCCGCGGCATTGGCGATGAACGCCGGGTCCAGGGTACCCGGCGGACCGGCGAGATAGCGCAGTGTGGGACCCGCCGCCAAGGTCTGCCCGGACGTTGTGAGGCTGGACAACACGATCACGCCCGCCGCGACGAACGCGGCAACCCGGGTCAGACGTCGCATGCAGGCTCCACGACAGGGGCAGGCTGTGTGAGGGCTCGGCGCACGGCGGCTAGTATACGGTCGCCGTGCAGCACGTTCATGAACACCGATTCCAACCTCAGCCCGCTGGCAGCCTGACGCTCCGCCAATTCGTCGAGTCCCTCCGACGATGGACGCCGGAGATGCGGCAGATGGTCCAGATCGCTCTCACCCGCTCGGACGAAGAACGTCGCCAGTACCTCCAGCAGTTCCATGCCGGGCACCACGAGCGCGCACCAGGCTCACTCGATGGATTCATGCGCTGGGCCTACTCTGATCCGCGGCTCGAGGACATCCCGCTGCTGCTCGCGGAGCTCGACAGGACCGATGCCGACTACGCCGGTGCGCTCGAGCACGAGGCCGATGTGCTGGTTCGCGAGCGAGCGCAGGGCAAGACTCCCGCGGGGAGAGTCGCCGATTACCTCGCCCTCCTCGGCATGGAGACGAGCGACCGCGTGCGGATGGCGGTCGCCAGCCTCCTCCCGGTGGGGACACCGGATGCCGCCGTGGCGTCGACGATCCGGCACATGCGGCGCCGCTGGTTGGAGCTCTTCGGCGACGACCCGTTCTTTGCGGAGGACTGACCGAATGCGACGGCCGATGCTGGCCTGGGCCCTGGTCCTGTACGGCATCCTGGGGATTGCCCTGGTCGGCGGCGGAGCGGTGATCGGTCTCGACCTCGCGTCACGCGTCGAGCAGTTGACCGCGACCGCCGATGGCACCCTGGCAGCAGCCGTACGCAGCACCGATGCGGCCGCGGATGCCTTCACGAATGTGGACGCCAGCCTGTCGGAATCTGAGGCTTCAGCCGATGCCGCGGCGGCGCTGGCACGCGACGCGTCCGGCACCCTGGCCTCCCTGGCCGCGGCCATGCAGCTCTCCGTGTTCGGCGCCCAGCCGCTACTGCCGCTGGCCGGCGAGTTCGAGGCCAGCGCAGACCAGGCGGCCGCGCTCGGCGACACCCTCGATAGCGTCAGCGGCTCACTGGGCGAAACACGCACCGATGTGGCGAGCATCGGCACGGAGCTTGACGGGCTCAGCACTGAGCTTGCTGCACTGCGCGGCGCCAACGACACCGGCGGCGGCGCTCCCCCGCTGCGCCTGTTCGTGATCCTCCTGCTCCTCTGGCTGTGTATCCCCGCGGTGGGGGGACTGCTCGGCGGCCTCGCGCTCCTGCGCGTGCCCCGCACTGCGGGTTAGCGTCGCCCCCTGGCCGTCGCGAGGTTCATGGCCCAACCTTCGAAATATCAGTCAGAGCCGGCCTGAGTCGCGCGCCGGGCCAGGCACGGTCGAAATTTCGGGGCTGGGCAGCACGGAGGCTGCGCGGAAGGGGCTCCCATGCCAGGGATGAAACGAGATATCGGTGAAAGCCAGCCTGATCGCGCGTCGGGCCGGCAACAGGCAGAATGTCGGTACCCAGCGTGCGTGCGCCTCGCGAGCAGTCCCCTGCCGACCTCCGGCATGGCTTGGGTCAGTCGGCGGTGCGAATGATCCGGCGCAGGCGCAAGAGCGAGCCGACGTAGAGCACCACGCCGATCCCCAGCAGCACACCGAGCATCCAGAGGTCGACCAGGCGCCCGCGCAGCATCAGGTCCTGGAGTGCCGCGATGCCGTGCGTCACCGGCAGCGTGTAGGCGACGTACTGCATCCACTCCGCGAAGTCCGAGACAGGAAGCACGAACCCCGAGAAGAAGACGCTCGCCAGCAGGATGAGCATCGAAAGTTGGACCGCCTGGCGCTCGGAGTCCGCGACGAGCGATATGAGCAGGCCGTAGCCGAGAGAGGCGAAGGTGAGCAGCATGACAATTCCGACGAACAGCGCAATGCTGCCGAGCAGCGGTATGCCCAGCACCCCGACGAGCAGCACGCCGACGATGGCGCTCACCGCCAGGCTCAGCACGGCGTAGGCGATGTACTTGCCGACGAGGAGCTCCATCGAGGTCACCGGAGCCACGCGGAAGCGATCCATCTGGCCGCTGAGCCGCTCGCGGACCATCGAGAGGGCGGTGAGCGTCACGGCAAGGTGCTGGATCACGAGCGCGAACACCGCCGGCCCGAAGAAGTTGAGGACCTGCGGCTCGGTCGGTGCCACATTCTCCGTCTCCGCCGTCGTCGGGCGCGCGATCACCTCGGGGGGGATGTCACTGACCTCGGGTCCGAGCTCGCCTTCGGCGAGGGTGATGCCGGCCGCAGCCGCCTGTTCGATGATCTCGGCATTCAGGCTGCTCACGAGGATCGAGGTGGCGAGGGTGGCAAGCTGGTCATAGACCGGATCCACCTGGTTCCACGCGACGCGGATGGTCGTTTGGTTCCCGGAGCGAAGCTCATCCGAGGAATTCGACGGCACGACGAGGAGGAGGTCGGTCGCTCCCTGCTGCAGTCTCTGCTCTGCGCCCTCCCGATCGTCGCTGACCTGTGCGATCTCAAGCCGGCCGGGCGCCAACTCCTCGTAGTCTTCCGCCGAGCGGGAGAACTCTCCGGACGCCGGGACGACGATCTCGGTCACGAACGGCGCCCGATAGCCGCTGTATCCGAGCCCGAACAGAAACATCACGAGAAATGGGCCAAGGATCAGGCTGACTAGGACACCGGGGCGCCGAACCACCTCGCGCAGCTCCTTGCCGGTGAAGGAGGCCATGCGCACGATGCTGTGCAAGATGCCCTGCAACAGATCAGCCACCGCGCACCTTGGCGGGTTCGCGCTCGGCCGTCGGCTTCGTCTTCTCGTCGGCCTCTCTGTCGCGTGCGGCACGACGCTGCTCGACGAGTCCGGTGAATACCTCGTCGAACGTCGACTGGTGCTCCTCGAGGCCCGTAACGCCAATGCCCGCCTTCCGCAACGTCTCGATGATCAGCGGCGTGGTCGTGCCTGCGTCTTCCGTGGTGACCACGAGCCGGCGCGCGGATGGCTGCGATACGCCCGTGATGCCGGGAACGTCGGCCAGCATGTCTGTGTCCGCGGCGCGTTCTGTCGTGACCTCGAGCACCTCACCGCCGAAGACGAGCTTGCGGAGCTGATCCGGAGTGTCGAGCGCCACGAGCCCGCCGTCCGCGATGAGCGCCACACGGTCGCAGTATTCGGCCTCTGTCACGTATTGGGTCGTGACCAACAGCGTCCGCCCCTGCTTTTTCAATGCCCGCAGCTCGTCCCAGATCGACTGGCGCAGCATCGGATCGATCCCGGCGGTCGGCTCGTCGATGAACAGGACATCCGGGCTGTGGACAAGGGCGCACGCAAGCTCCAGTCGCCGCTGCATTCCGCCCGACAGGTCGCGTGCCAGTCGATGGCGCGCATCGGTCAGGTCGACCACCTCGAGCGCCCGGCTGATCAGATCGCGTCGCTTGAACGGACCGATCCCATAAAGAGCAGCGACGAAGCCCACGTTCTCCTGGGCCGATAAGTCCTCGTACAGGCTGAACAACTGGGGCATGTAGGCAATCCGGCCGCGCGCGCGGCGGCTGAAGTGCAGCGGGTCCTCGCCGAGAACTCGGATGACGCCACTCGTCCGACCGAGCGTGCCGGTCAGCATGCGAACCGTGGTGGTCTTACCCGAGCCGCTCGGACCGACGATACCGAGGATCTCGCCCGGATCGACGTCGAACGAGAGGCCATCCACGACGACCCGGTCATCAAACGAACGGGATACGTCTCGAACCACGATGATCGGCTCGACGCTGGTGGCTGCGGTCACGCTCATCCGTTTGCAAGCCGCGTGCCGCTCGACGAGCAAGCGCTTGGTATGAGCGCGTCGCGGGTAGACCTTCGCCTTCGACCCTCACCCGTGTCGCGGGGCTATCGACCAGAGGGAAGCGGCTCCATGGTCATCTGACCGTGGTTTGGGTCAGATCACACCTGAGCCCTGCCGGTTCCTTCGCCGGATAAGCGTTGGCCCCGCCCGCAGGGCAACGGTTCCGGAGCGACCGACCTCGCACGTCACGGAACGCCCGCTCAGAAGTGCTCATCGCGATCCGAGATCTCGTCACCGCCGACACGACTCTCGCGATCGGCCCCGCCGCCCGGCGATTCGCGGTCAGGAGCATCGTCGACATCCGGAGCAGGCTGTGGTTCCGCGATCGCGCGGATCTCGGCCGGAACGAACGGCTCCGCGGCATCATCCGGAGTGAGATTTCCGGTGGCGCCGGTCATCGCACCACCGGACGAAGCGCGCTCGGTCACCGCTGAGCCGGGGCCTCGACATCGCCGCGCCAGGCACCGGTCTCGGTGCCGCGACCCTCGACGAACTCTTTGAATCGCTCGAGGTCACCCTTCACGCGGCGGTCCAGGAACCCGAGCGCCGTGCCAACGTTCTCGACGATGCCTTCAGGATCGGCATCGAGCTGGAGCGTGACGCGGGATGTCTCGTCATCAATGCGATGGAAGGTCACCACGCCGGCGTTCTCGGCGCCCGAGGTGGCGTTCCACGCGATGCGCTCATCGGGATGCTGCTCGGTGACCTCAGCGTCCCACTCCTTGTCCTTGCCGCCGACTTCGGCGACCCAGTGCAGATGCGTGTCATCGGTCTGGGTGACCGATTTCACTCCCTCCATGAAATGGGGGAAGTCCTCGAATTGTGTCCACTGGTTATAGGCGGTGCTGACGGGGACCTTGACGTCGATGCTTTCGACCACGGAAGCCATGGCGAGATTCTCCTCAGGTATGACGTGATTTGTTTCCGACCAGTGCCTTGCAAGGGCCGCGCCATGCAGGACCGATCGCGCTGGCCAGGTCGGCTCCGTATACTCAAGCCGCCCCGTCGCCATCCCCATTCGACCGATGTGCCCGCGGAGGGCCAGTGTTTTCATCGTCTGGCAGCCTCAGATTGCCCACGCTCCGATACCCGCGCGCCTGGTCGGTGGTCGCCGTCTTGGCCTACCTCGTCATCGCTCCAGCCTCCGCGCTTGCGCACGCAGAGCTGGTCACCACCAGCCCAACTCCGAACGCGTCGCTCGTCGATGCTCCGGAGCAGGTCGCCATCATCTTCAGTGAGCCGATCGACCCCGCGACCGGCTTCATCGAACTCCTGGACCCGCAACTGCGTTCGATCGATGACGTGGGGGTCCTGGCGGTCGACCGGGATGGCGGCGTGGCCAGCGTCGTCCTGCCGCCGCTCGATCCGGGCATCTATACCGTCAGGTACCAGGTCGTATCGACCGTCGACGGGCACGCGACGGAGGGTCAGTTTTCGTTTATCGTCGACCCGACCGGAGCAGACGCGCCACCAACCAATCCACCATCCTCGTCGTCGCCGTCGGTGGACGGCTGGACCGTCGCGGCACGCTGGCTGGCCCTGATCTCCGCGCTGATCGGGCTGGGCACGCTGACCATCTGGGGGCAGGCGGTTCGCCCAGCCATCAGGTCCCTGGCACCCGGGGCGGAGCATCGGCCACCATGGCGCGTGTTCGGGTTCACCGGCGCCGGAACCGCCGTCGGGCTCGTGTGCTACCTGGCGCTGTCCGCACGTGGGAGCAACTACCCGATCGCCATCACCGCACTGTTCGGATCCACGCCATTTGCTGCCACGATGCGCATGGCGATCCTGTTCGCCCTAGCCGCGGCGGTACTGGCGCTCATCGCGGCGAGGCGCCGCGGCGACAATCCAATTCTCGCGGTCGGCATCGGTGCCTGCTTCGCCGTCTCGCTTGGGGGGATGAGCGCGGCCGGCCACGCATCCTCGCTCGGCGGTCCTGTTAACGTGGCCGTCGATTGGCTGCACCTCGTCGCCGCAGCGGCCTGGATCGGTGGCCTTCCGATGGTCTATCCGTTGGCGACGCGCGTGGTCGCATTCGGAGGGTCACGCCGCACGGCAGCCGCTGAGATCCTGAGACGCCACGGGCGGATGGCGCTCATCGCCGGACCGCTCGTCGTCCTGACCGGGTTGGCTAACTCGCCGCTGGTCCTCGGCACCTCCCGCGAGCTCGTGGCAAGCGACTATGGCAACCTGCTGCTCGTCAAGGCTATGCTCGTCAGTGTTGCGCTCGGCATCGGCGCCGCCAGTCATCTGCTCGTCCGCGGCCGCGGGCGCGGAAGCATGGCAATCCTGCTGACGAGCGAATTGCTCGTTGCTGCCGTCGCCGTCATGGCGGCAGCGACCATGGTCACCATCCAACCCGCAGCCGCCAGGCAACCGACCCTGGTCGGCCCCTCGGTCCAGCCGGCGCACTTCTACGGCGCAGCAGGTCCCTCGGACATTCACGCATCCGTCAGCGTGCCCGCTCCAGGACGGCAGAGCTACCAGGTGACCATCCGCGACGCGACGAGCGGACGGCCACAATCAGACATTGAAGGGGTGGCCCTGACCTTCACGCCGCCAGCCGAGATCGACCGTGCGCCTGAGCGCGTTGTGCTCGATACGGCCGACCTCGATGCCCTGTACACGACGAGCGGTGCCCACACGCCGATAGCCGGCGAGTGGAGCCTCGACATCAGTGTCGTGCGCACCGGCCGACCCGACGACACAATCTCATTCGACATGCGCGTGAGCGAACCGAGCGAGCCTGTCATCACCGCGCCCCCAGCCACGGGCGTCGGCGTTCCAGCGCCGCTGGCGATGCTGTGGGGCATCCTGCCGAGCGGGATCGCCGGTTGGGTGCCGGCGGTGGTCATCGTTGCCGGCGTCGTGATCATCGGTCCGCGCCGTTCGCGCCTGGCGCCTCTGCGGGGAGTGCTGGTGGCCGCCGCAACAATCCTGGTGCTTGCGGTTGGATCCCGGTCCGTGGTCGAGGCCGCGAACACGCCGACGGCTGACGACCTGGTTGCCTACGAGCGTTCCATCGCCGGATCGGTGGACGACGGCGAACGTATCTTTCTGGCCAACTGCGCCAGCTGCCACGCGACGGATGGAGATGGAGACGGACCTGTCCGCTCGCCTGTCCAGCCGGAACCGCTCGCCGAGCGTGTGCCGCGCATGTCCGACGCCGAAGTGTCGTACCGTATCGCCAACGGGCTGGTCGGCACGCCGATGCCGGCGTTCGCGGCCAACCTGACGGAGACGGAACGGCTCAACCTCGTCAGCTATCTCCGGCAACGATGGGGCGCGCCATGACGATACGCACGCGGGAGACATTCTGGCCGATGCGTCGCACACGCCGTATAGGGATGGCGATGGTCGCGACATTCGCGCTTGCCGGCATCGCCGCGCCGATCGTGGTCGACCCCGGAGTTCCGCCGGCGGCGGCCGTCACGCGATGATCGAGGTCAGCATCGGCCTCGCATTCATCGCGGGACTGATCTCGTTCATCTCGCCCTGCGTGCTGGCGCTGCTTCCGGTCTACCTCGCTTTCCTGGGAGACGCCTCGGTGTCCGATGGCGGCGGCCGCACGGCCGTCCTGTCACGCACAGCCATCCTGCCGCAGGCGTTGCTGTTCGTCGGCGGCTTCACCCTGGTCTTCGTGCTCCTTGGAACCTCGGTCGGGCTGGTGGGCGGACCACTGCTGCGGATCCCGGAGCTCCGCCAGGTGGCCGGCGTCGTGGTGATCGCGCTCGGCGTCGTGGCCACCGGAGTATTCGGGCCGATCCTGGACCGCTTCCGGGTGAGCCTGGACCCGTCAGCCCTCCCGGTTGCGCGCTCGGCTCGATCGATGGCGTTAGGCGCCTTCGTAGCGGTCGGCTGGACACCGTGCATCGGCCCCGTGCTGGGCGCCATCTTCACGATGGGCGCCTCCAGCGGTTCGGCGCCAGCGGTCTTCATCCTGCTGTTCGCGTACTCCGCCGGGTTGGCGATCCCGTTCCTGGCGGCCGCACTGGCGCTCCCCCGCCTGCGGCCGTTGCTCGACTGGCTGCGGCGCCATCATCGGTCCGTGCAGGTGGTGGCCGGCCTGTTCATCGTCGTCATCGGCGTGATGATCTTTCTCAACACGTTCGCACGACTTGCCACGCTCTTCACATTCATCCTCTGAGGTTGGCACGGGCCGTGCGGCGAGTCTCCTGAAATCCAAAAGGAGAAACGAATGGATCTCGATGGACTCGAGGTCGCCGTCCTGGTGACCAATGGCTATGAGCCGAGAGAGCTGACCGAACCCGTTGCCGCGCTGCGTGACGCTGGTGCCAGCGTCACGATCGTCTCTGACCACGACGGCACCATTCATGGAAAGACCGATGCCGACACGGCTTCAGTGGACCTCACCCTTCATGCCGCCCGTGCCGATGACTACGGCGCGCTGCTCCTCCCGGGCGGCACCAAGAATCCCGACACGATGCGGCAGAATGCGCGCGGCGTTGCCTTCGTCCGCTCGTTCGCCGATGCCGGCAAGCCGATCGCGGCCATCTGTCACGCGCCATGGATGCTGATCGAGGCCGATGTCGTGCGCGGTCGCCGCGTGACCTCGTATCCATCGCTAAGAACGGACCTGCGCAACGCCGGCGCCGAGTGGGTCGACGAGGAGGTCGTCACCGACGCCGGCCTCGTCACCAGCCGCACCCGAAGGACCTCCCGGCCTTCAACGCCAAGATGCTCGAGGAGTTCGCGGAGGGCACCCACGATGGTGGCGCTCGCATGACCAACCGCGTTAACGCCGATCAGCGGCGGTAACCCGGCCCGATCCCCGGCGGCACTGCGTCGCACCGTCCCAAGGCAGACTCGCCGGACAGCGCTGAGCGGCGGTCACGGCGCCCGGGAGCGCCGCGAGGCGGGCGCGATGTCCCCCGGGCCGGTCTTAGCGCCTGTGAGCGGCGCTCCGCAACCGCGAGTACGTTCGCCGCGTCCGGCCCCGCCCCCGTGATTACCCTCTGCGAATGCGAAGCGTCGCGAGTGCGCCAAGCCCAGCCAGGGCGATGAGCGCGAAGAGTGCACTGAGCTGCGCGCTCGACGAGGCGCCGGCGGCAACGTCGGTGGCCGTGTTCGGAACCATGCTCGCAGCGGCGCTGGACGCCGGTGCGCTGGACGCCGGTGCGCTGGCCGAGGGAGCAGCTGTCGCGGCCGCAGCGGTGACCGTGATCGATCCGATCATGTTGGGGTGGATCTCACAGAAGTATTCGTACGTCCCGGCGGTGTCAAATGTGAATGAGAACGTGGCCCCGGTGGCGAGATCGCCCGAGTCAAACGATGCCGGCCCGCTGGTAGATGTCGCGGTGTGGGAGAAGCTGTCGAGATTGGTCCAGGTAACCGTGTCGCCGACCTCGATGGTCAGGTCTTCCGGGCTGAACAGGAAGTCCTCGATCGCCACGGCCTGATCAGCAGCGCGGACAG
>JBPCKH010000092.1:0-4451 GCA_051004475.1 Candidatus Limnocylindria bacterium
GTGAGGGTGCGGTCGGCGATCGGGAGTGTCATTCCCCACTGCCCCAACCGCTTTCCTGTCCAATTCTTATGCCGAGACAGCTAGATCGACTATCCGAACCGATGCGAGATGTCAGCCGCCATGTATACCCACCTTTGCGCTGATTTCTCGGGGCCAGCCTGGCGATCAGTCCCCGAGAACTGAATCTAACGCCCCCGTGATGAGAAATAGCTAGGACCCCATCCATGCTTACCGACCCTCCTGCAGGACGGTGGGGACGCGGAGGAACGGATCTTCGCGCACCGGAGCGTTGGCAAGAGCGGCGTCACGCGTCAGGCCCGGACGCACCACGTCCTCACGCATCACGTTTTCCAGCTGGATGACGGATGCCGTGGGACCGACATGCGAGGTATCGACGTCGCGCAGTGTCTCGATCGCCTGGAGGATGTTCGACAGCTGCGCCTGCATGCGATCGACCTCCTCACCGGTCAGGTGCAAGCGTGCCAGGTGGGCGACGTGCTCGACATCGTCGCGGCTGATGATTGCCATGCGCCGATGGTAGCGCCATCTGGCAGCATTGCGCCGATGACAGGCCAGGCGCATCCGATCCCCGGCGGGCGGATCGAGGCGTTTTCACTGCCCGGCGGCGACGGAGTACCGCTCGTCGTGCTCGGCGGCGTCGAAACCGGGTTCCGTCCACTCGCAGGAACCGAAGGAGTGCTCACCCGCCGATGGAAGGGACGCACCGAACGACGCGCGGTCACCATCCTTGGCCGTCCCCTTCCGGACGACCCGGCCGACGCCGAGCGGATCATGCATCCGCGGGTCATCGCGGACGGCGTGGCAAGCGCGCTTGGCGCGCTCCGGCTGGGGCCGGTCGCCATCGAGGCGGAGTCGGGCGGCGGGCGCATCAGCCTGTGGCTGACCGTGGATCATCCGGAACTCGTCGATCGCCTGGTGCTGGCGGCGGTATCGTCCGAAACTCCACCGGACTCGCCGATGGCCGTGCGCATGGACCGATGGATCGCGCTCGCCGAAGCCGGCGAGTGGAGCACCTTCTTCTCGATGATGGCGCAACAGATGAAGGCCGCCACTGAGACCGAGGCCGGCGCCTTCGGGGCCGCGGCGCGCCTTCAGCCTCGGCCGGCCACGCCAGAGCGGTTCATCGGTGAGCTGAAGGCCACGCTCGACCTGAGCTCGTTCGTGACCGATCGGCTTGGCGAGATCGATGCACCAACGCTTGTCCTGGCAGGCGAGCTGGACCAGGTCGTGCCACCTGCCTCGACACGCCTTGTCGCCAATCACATCCGCTCTGCCCGCCTCCTGACCGATCCCAACTGCGGTCACACCGTGCGCAGCTCGTTCGCGGACTACCCCCAGCTTGTCGAGACATTTCTGGCCGAGGGCGATCGATGAGCCCGGTCGCCGAGCCCGGTGTTCGGTGGACACAGCTCGCCGTCCTTGCTGCGACGGTGCTCCTTGCCCTGGTTCCGTGGTTCAGCGCCGCGTCGGTCGCGCCGCTCATCGCGGCCGAGTGGGAGATCAGCCGGCTCGAGACGGCCATGCTGACCGTGGCCGTGCAGCTTGGATTCGTGGTCGGAGCCCTTGTCATCGCCTTCAGCGGTGCAGCGGACGTGATCCCGGCCCGAACGCTGATCGCCGGTGGCGCCCTGCTGGCCGCACTCTCCAACGCCGCGTTCGGGCTGATCGCCGTCGATCTCGCAACAGCGCTTCCGCTGCGGGCATTGAGCGGCGCCGGCATCGCCGCCGTCTATCCGGTGGCCATGAAGGTGCTCGCCGGCTGGTTCCGCGGCGGGCGTGGACTAGCGGTGGGGATTCTCATCGGCGCCATCACGCTGGGCTCGGCGCTGCCGCACCTGCTCCAGGCCGGCGGTGCCATCGCCGGCCTCGACTGGCGGTTGGTGGTACTGGCCGCCACGGTGCCCTGCGTTATGGCGGTGCCGCTGGCCTGGCTGGGCGTCCGCGACGGGCCGATGTCTACCCCAGCTGCCCGCCTGAGTCTGCGCATGGCCCGCGAGGCCCTCGGTGAGCGCAGCGTGCAACTGGCCAACCTCGGGTATCTCGGCCACATGTGGGAGCTCTACGCCATGTGGACCTGGGTGCCTGCGTTCATCGCCGCCAGCCTTGCCATCTCCGGGGACGTGGACGCGGAGGGCGCCAGCGGCGTTGCCTTCCTCGTCGTGGCGGCGGGCGCCATCGGGTGCGTCGGGGCCGGAGCGATGGCCGATCGACTGGGTCGCACTACGCTCACCGTCGCGGCGATGGCACTGTCGGGTTCGAGCGCGGTCGCTGCCGGGCTGCTATTCGGCGCACCGACCGCCATCGTGCTCGTTGTGATGGTCATCTGGGGCATCACGGTCGTGGCCGACTCCGCGCAGTTCTCAACCGCCATCAGCGAGCTCGCACCGCCCGGCACGGCTGGATCGGCGCTGGCACTCCAGACCGCGGCCGGCTTCCTCCTCACCGGGATCACCATCGCCGGCGTCGGAATCCTTGATCCGGGCGACCGTGGCTCGTGGAGCCTGGCCTTCGCCATCCTTGCCCTCGGACCGCTGGTCGGGATCGTGGCCATGCTTCGCCTTCGCCGACGACCCGATGCCATCCGCATGGCCGGCGGCCGGCGCTAGCCAGCTCCTACCGTGCGCTCGACATGTCGAGGAAATGTCGCATGAGGCCCGCTCGAAGCGCGAATCCCGCGCTGGAGTGAGGTGACCTCAGCACGAGACGCACACCGGCGCCGCGCTCACGCTCGCCGGCCCTCGACACACCGCGGGGATCGCGCATGAAAATACCTTCGCGCCGATCTGCCTCGACGCATCGAGACGGACTAGCGTTGGGCGGGCGTCGGGAGGAGATCGCGTCGCATCGTCAGGTCGCAGTCGGGAGTGGCGCCGCCGCCCACGACGACGAAGCCGTTGCGGTCATAGAAGGCGCGCCCGCGCCAGTTACGCGAGTGCACGTCAACCAGGTAGCCGTCGACCTGCCCAGCCATGCGCCGATGCAGCTCGTCCAGGAGAACGAATCCGGCGCCGATCCCGTAGTGGGCCGGATCGGCATAGATGCGAAACAGCTCGGGGCCGCGCGGACCGAGACCGTACTGGGCGAAGGCGATGACGGCGCCATCCCGCTCGGCCACCAGAAAGTGCCTGTCATCACGGACGGCAGCCCGTTCGGCCTGCACAGCCAGCGCATCGGTCGCGTAGTTCATGCTCAGGAACTCCTCAATGAACTCCGGCTCGAAGATGTCGCGGTACGTATCGGTCCAGCTGGCCCGAGCAACGCGCGCGATCAACTCGGCATCCGCTGCGGTCGCATCCCGCACCATGGGCAGCATCAGTCGAGAAGCTCGATCCTCACCGGCACCGCGCGCCGGACGGCGTCGGAGACCGGGCAATGCTCGACCGCCCAGTCAGCAATCTCCCGCAGCCTGCTGGACTCGGCGGGCGTCATTCGGAAGCCGATGCGCATCGAAAGCGGCCCGCCCGGGACCGATGCATCCAAACCGAGAATGCCGCGATCGTCGGACGCGCTGTCGACCTCGACCTCACAGGTGAAGTTCTCGATCCCGAGCTGCGCCGCGCGCATCACGGCCAGGGATGTGACGCAGGCGGCGACCGCGGCACGGAGGAACCAGCCCGGGCTTGGTGCTGACCCCGCGCCGCCGACAGCCCCGGGCATGTCCGTCGTGAGGCTCTCACCGGCCGGTCCGTCCACCCGTATACGCAGCCCTCCCTCGACACGTGCGGTCGCGACCGAATCGGTGTAGCGGGCCTCGTCGGGGTGCTCCGTCAGGTAGGCGCTGGCGCCTTCGATGGCGGTTCGGATCGCATCGGTCATTCGGTATCTCCTCCTTTGAGCAGGCGCCGCAGGCCGTCCTCGTCGAGGACCGTCACCCCGAGACGCTCTGCCTTGGCCAGCTTGCTGCCGGCCTTCTCCCCCGCAACCAGGTAGTCCGTTTTCGCGGAGACCGATGACGCCGCGTGCCCACCCGCGGCGCGGATCGCCTCCTCCGCCTCGGATCGACTCAATTCGGGGAGCGTGCCGGTCACCACGAGTGTCTTGCCACCCAACAGGCCCTCAGCCACCACCTCCGAGGCTCCAACGACGGGAGCGTCCGCGCTCACCCCGGCCTCCAGCAGCCTATGGAGCGTCTCGCGCGTGTGCTCATCGGCGAAGAAGCGCTCGATCCCCTCGGCAACCACGCGCCCGATGCCGTACACGGCCGTCAGCTTCTCCGCCGATGCGCCCGTGAGCGCGTCGGCGGCCCGGCGCGTCCAGGCGGCGTCGGTTTCCCCCTCCCTGCGTGGCGATTCGCGCGCCAGCCAGGCCGCCAGGTCGATCGCCGTCTGACCGCCGACATGTCGGATGCCGAGCCCATTGATGATCCTGCTCAGGGGTCGCTGGCGAGCAGCTTCGATGGAGGCCGCCAGGTTCTCGGCGCTCTTGCGACC
>JBPCKH010000093.1:0-2971 GCA_051004475.1 Candidatus Limnocylindria bacterium
GTCTGGTTTTGCAGAAGCGAACGCGCATGCCGATGCACGTTACCCGGTGATAAACCTGCGATCGTGAGCGGCGTCCCGTTCTGCATCACCATCACGCTATATGCCATCCATCGCGCGTGCTCGGGCGCTAGCGCGGCCGCAGGGTAGACTGTATTTCAGACCGGCGGCCACCTGACTGACCAGCTCGCGGGCGCTGGGAGGCAGGTCGCAGCCGGTGACGCTGTGAAACGGCCCGGCCATGACCGAGAAACGGCAGGAACTCGATGCTGCGCGGGAGGTCATCCGCATCGAAAGCGAGGCTCTACGGTATTCGGCGGCCACTAACCAATCCTGGAGGCCCACGGATGGCAGAACGTTCTCGAGGTTCGTCGCGGTCGCGGCCTCCTGCCGAGCCGGAGCGAGGCGGGGGCGGAACACCGCCAGCAGCGGCCACGGCAGTGGACGGAATCGACCTCGCCGCCTGTCTCTCGCGGATGCAAGTCATGCTGGAGCGGATCGACAGTGAGCCGCGTGACCAGCCACTCCGTCTCTCGCTCGCCAGAGTCACCAGCATCCTGCCATCAGAGGTCGTCAACCTCTGTCTGACGCTCGAGCTGGCAAAAGAGATGGGCTTCCCGTCGATCACGATTGAGCCGCCACCACCGAGCTTCATGGAGGTGTTCTTCTGGATGTTTGGCTTCTGGAAGCTGTTCCCCGAGTACGCTCCTCCACAACCCACGCAGAACGTCACGGCGCAGCCCAACGACCGTAGGATCGAGCTGCATCGGTTCAGTGACCTGGCCGGTGCGCGCGCGTTGCGAGATCGGCTGCCGGGCGTGCTGACTGCCGCCCCGGGCGCTGCTGACGTGCCGGGTGGGGAACAGACGTTGCGGCGCCTTGCCGGAACGGTCTACGAGCTGGCTGAAAACACGCTGGCGCACTCGCGGCGGCTTCATCCGGACCGGCCGATCATCGGCTACTACATGGTCCAGCGGCTCCCCAACAGGCGACGCACGTCTATCGCGGTGGGCGATATTGGCGATGGGATCCCCGCGACGATGCGGGTACGTTACCCCGACCTGACAGATGACATCGGGGCGATTCAGGCGGCGTTCGAGCCCGGTGTCTCCGGCGACGACGGTGGCGGTAACGGCCTCAGCGTCGCCCACGAAGCCGCCTGCACGATGCCTGGCGGCGTGATGACGATCGAGAGCGGCGCCGCCCGGGTCCGCGTCCGGAGAAACGGCATCAACGAGCAGCACCTCTACACAGCCTCCTGGCCGGCAACGCGGATCTCGTTCATGTTCAACCTCTAAGCGCCTCCGATTGGTGTGTCGGAACCGTTGACAGGCGGGCCCGCATGCGGTATACTTGCTTCCGAAGGGATGATCGGAAGCGCAGATGATGTTCTCGCCCTGGCTCCAGACTCCGCACATCGAATGGTCTCTCATCAGGGCCGAGGCTGACCGGCTCGCGCCTGGACTGGCGCGGAAGCTAGGAGACCTGGAGCTCGACATCGTCTGTGACGAGATCGAACGAATCGGCGCGCCCCGTCTGGTATTCGACCTTCGAAGCGTGAAGGACGAAGACGACCTCGTGCCGTCGGAGTACTTCAGCCTCGGTCCGGCGCTACAGCGCAAACTCCGTGGTTTCGAGCGAGAGACGCGTCTGTTGTATCGACTCGGTGGGGAGGGGGTCGCCGAGCAGTTCTCGATTCAGTTCGAGCGTCAATCGAACCTGGCTCGCCGTGGGCGCGATGGCTCGAAGGTCGCACGCGACAGCACGCCACAGCGCCCGATCATGGGACTTGCCGAGTTGAATAACCATCCATGGGTGCTCGGCGCGTTGCCGGGGTATCTCGAAGAGACGTTTCGGATCTTGGCCGAGGGTGGCGAGGTGACCGCCACCGACCTCGGCGAGAGGCTCGGTATGCCCGAAAAGCGGGCGAGCGACTATCTGGGCGAGTTCGACCGGCTGCGCCTGGCGCTCCGGGACAAGGAGATCCGCGAGGGCGGCGGGATGTTCTTCCGGTACTCGCTCGGGCTCTAAGCCCGACTCCGCGCACGGCCTCGAGACTCAACGTTCGCACCGCAGGTCAGTGTGCGCTTCAACTCCGACAGAATCATCGGAATCGCTACGAGCGACGCTTTCGAAGGATCGTTTGAAACCGTAGGCGGAACGACATGGCACGGCAGATCGCGTTTCGGCGGCGATTGGAGATCGGCCTGGTGGCCAGGGCGCTGCTGGGCGTCACCACCCTGCTCTCGGGGCCCGTCGGGCCGGTGATGTCGCAGGAGCTGGCAGCGTCTCAAAGCCTGGTGGCGCCCCAGGGCCTGGCGGTGATCGAGGACGGCTGGGCGTCACCAGAGACCGCCTGGGACTGCCCCTGGACACACCCGATCAAGGGCAACGCGCCGTCGGGCATCTACCACGTGCCAGGTGGCCGCTACTACGACCTCACGAAGCCGGAAGACTGCTTCGCGACCGACGCCGTCGCGCGTTCCTACGGCTACCGTCGAAGCGTGCGCTGAGGCACGAGATGGAGCGACAAGTGTCTGACAATGTGGGGTACGGCTATCGCGCGCTTGAAGCGCGAGCATGGGAAGGTGACCCGGACGCGATCGACGACCTCCTCGCGATGACAGGAGCGCCGGGTCAAGCATGGAAGGCGGCGATGAAGCGCGACCCGGCTCTGCCTGGCGAGCGACTGCATGTGGAGCTGGATCCGTCCAGCGCACAGCCGGAGGATCGGTGATGGCGATCGTTACCTGTCCGGAATGCCACATGCCAATCGACACTCGCGGCCTGGCGCGACATCGAGGCCGTATGCGCTGCCTCGCCATCGTCGTGACGCGCGAGCTCCTCCAGCGAGGATGTGTTCGGGCGGCCGGCTGGCCCTTCTACTTCGTCTTGCCGAAAGCGGGAATCGAGACGGTCAAGGGCTACTACCTCGATCCGGACGGCGACCAGATCTGGATGAGCACGCATTACT
>JBPCKH010000094.1:0-3123 GCA_051004475.1 Candidatus Limnocylindria bacterium
ATGCGCACAAGGTCGCCATCAGCGCGACCAAGTCGATGGTCGGCCACACGATCGGAGCCGCGGGTGTGATCAATGCTTTCGCCGCCCTGGGCGCGATCCGCGAGGGTGTCATAGCGCCGACCATCAATCTCGAGGAGCCGGACCTACCCGAGCTCGACCTGGACTATGTCCCGCTGGTCGCGCGCAAGGCGAGGGTCGACACGGCGATGATCAACGGTTTTGGCTTCGGCGGCCAGAACGCGGTCGCCATCTTCCGGAGGTTCGAGGCCTAGTCCTCGGCGGCGGCCGTGGCCCGCGTCTGACGCGGGATCGGGTGCCCTTCATATCTTTCGAACATCTCCAGCAGGTCAGCCGACACGCGCATCACGCGGTTGCGCTCGAGATTGAACATGACCTGGACTGTGCTTCCTTCGGCTACGACGCGCGCCGGCGCGACCGACGACTCCTCGGCCCGGACAAGGTATTCAAGCTCGAATGACGATCGGCTCGTCCAGCTAAAACGGCAACCGACGAGCAGCTTCTCCCCGAAGAACGCCGGCGCGCGGAACACGATGCGCGCCTCGGCAACGACGAAGGTGCGCTCGGCCGCCTGCGGGCCCGTTCCGAAGGGCACGCCCGCCACCTCGGCGTAGTAGCCCGCCCGCGCCGCCTCGAAGTAAGAGAGGTAAACCGCGTTGTTGATGTGGCCGAACGCATCGGTGTCCACGAACCGCACCTCGATCGGGTGCTCGTAACGGAACTCGCGTTCGACCTGCCCACGCCGAGTACCCATGCGCGGATGATCGCCCACCGACGCCGGCTAGCGCGACGCCGGGTTGAGCTGGAGCTGTGGCGCGGGTGGGAAGGACCCGCCCATACGGCCGAGCCGGAGTGAATTGGCGATCACCGTGACGGAGCTCAATGCCATCGCCCCCGCCGCCAGGATCGGATCCAGAAGGATGCCCGACAGCGGGTAGAGCACGCCCATCGCCACCGGGATGAGCAACACGTTGTAGGCGAATGCCCAGAACAGGTTCTGACGAATCACCCGCACGGAGCGGCGCGACAGGTCGAGCGCGGTGCTGATGAGCCGAAGATCGGTCCCGACGAGCGTGAAGTCGGACGCCTCAATGGCCACGTCGCTGCCCGTCCCGATGGCAATCCCGAGGTCCGCCTGTGCCAGCGCCGGAGCGTCGTTGACGCCGTCGCCGACCATCGCCACCACAGAACGCGATTGCTGAAGCTGCCTGATGTGGGCGGCCTTGTCGGCGGGCAGCACCTCTGCGATCACGTTGGTGCTGCTGATCCCGACCTCGGCGGCAACCGCTTCGGCGACGCGACGCTCGTCGCCGGTCAGCAGCCAGACGGCGACGCCGCGCTCGGTGAGCAACCGAACCGCGTCGCGAGCTTCCTGGCGGACCTGGTCGCTGATCGAGATGAGCCCGATGAGCCGACCATCGCGCGCCACGAGGATGGGGGTCCTGCCCTGGCGGGTCGCCGAATCGTGGGCGGCGGCGAGAGCGGCGATGTCGATGCCGTGATCGGCCATCAGCCGGCGATTGCCGACAATCGTCTCTGCCCCGGCGACGCGCGCGTGGATGCCATGGCCGGCCGCGGCCTCGAACTGAGTGCTCGGTGGAAGGTCAAGCCCGCGCTCTCGGGCCGCCTCCACGATCGCCGATGCCAGCGGGTGCTCGCTGCCGATCTCGGCGGCGGCAGCGGTCAGCAGGACCTCGTCCTCCCCACCGTCCAAGCCAGCGGCCGCGACGACCTCGATTACCTGCGGCCGGCCGCGGGTGAGCGTGCCGGTCTTGTCGAACACCACCGTGTCAATGCGCGCCGCACCTTCGACAGCCTCGCCGCCACGCACCAGGATGCCCGCCTCGGCGGCCCTGCCCGTCGCGACCATGATCGCCGTCGGCGTAGCAAGGCCCATCGCGCAGGGGCAGGCAATGATGAGCACGCTGATGAAGTTGACCAGGGCAAAGGTCATGCGTGGCTCAGGCCCGATGAACAGCCAGATGACGAAGGTCACCATGCCGATCACCAGCACGGCCGGAACGAACCAGCCCGTAACCCGATCGGCGAGCTGCTGGATCGGCGCCTTAGACCCCTGGGCCTGCTGCACCAGCCTCACGATCTGGGCCAGCACGGTCTCGCGGCCGACCCGGGTAGCCCGGAAGAGGAAGCTCCCGGTCGCATTGATGGTCGCCCCGATGACCTCGTCCCCGACGCCTTTCGCCACCGGCATGGACTCGCCGGTCATCATCGATTCGTCGAGCGCGGACGATCCTTCGACGATGCGCCCGTCGACGGGCACCTTCTCGCCGGGCCGCACGCGGACGAGATCGCCGACGGCCACGTCGGCGATCGGCACGTCGACGTCCTGGCCGCCGCGTACGACGCGCGCAGTGCGCGGCTGGAGCGCTATTAGCCTGCGCACAGCGCCGGCGGTGGCCGACTTTGCGCGCGCCTCGAGCCAGCGTCCGGCCAGCACGAGACCGATGATCACAGCCGCGCTGTCGTAGTAGGTCATGGGCTCCAGACCCGCTGCCGCAACCACGTCCGGTGCGAGCGCCACGACCGTCGAATAGAGCCAGGCCGACGTCGTGCCCAGCACGACCAGGGTGCTCATGTTTGCTGCGCCGTGACGTGCTGCTTTGATGGCGGTCGCGTAGAAGCGGCGGCCGGCCCAGAACTGGACGAGCGTGGCCGGCACGATGAGGAGCAGGTTCAGCTGCTCGAGGGCCAGGAGTGGCACCGGCCACAGCGTCAGCGCCATCATCACGAGGCCCGCGACCACGGCGACCAGCGCCTCTATCCCCAGCGCGCGCTGCTCGGCAGCCTGGCGAATCGTCTGCGCATCGGAACCGGCGGCAAGAGCCAGATCCGCGGCCGAATCCACCGGCTCCATCGGTCGGACGTTGTAGCCGGCGTCCTCGACGGCTCGCTCCAGCTCCGAACGGCCCACGACGGCCGGGTCGAATGTCACGCTCGCCTCCTCCGTGGCGAGGTTGACGTTGGCCTCGACGACCCCGTCGGTCTTACGCAGGAATCGCTCCACACGGTTGACGCACGAAGCGCAGGTCATGCCCTCGATGGGCAGCATCAGCTCGGAAGGGGCCTCGGGTGACATACTCCCAG
>JBPCKH010000095.1:0-3018 GCA_051004475.1 Candidatus Limnocylindria bacterium
GCACCCGACGACGGCGGTGACCAAACCGGACCGATGCGTGGTTGCAATGACGACCCCACACCTTGAATTGGGCATGGCACCGCTCGTGCGGTAGGCAAGCGGCATGAATGACTTCGACCGGCAGCCGAGAGCCATCGAGGACCCGGGCATGAAGGGTGGGATCGACCCACAGCTGGACACGTTGCCCCCGGGAAGCTCCGCCGATGACACCGGCGAGTCTGGCGAGCCCGAGGCTGCCGAGCTCGATCTTCCCGGGCCGGATGACCCGGTCGCATGGGGCTACGTCGAGGCCGATACGCTCGTCGTCGGTCCGGACGGCCAGGAGCTCGGTCGCGTCAACGCCATGCTCGGCACCGAGACCGAGGGCATCTTCCACGGTATCGCGGTGACGCCCTACGACGATGGCATCACCAGGGTCGTCCCCGCCGACTCCGTCACCCTGTTGACCTCGTCGAAGATCCAGATCGCGTACGACGCCGATCAGCTCGCGGCCGCGGAGGAGCATCGGCCAATCAAGGCGAACTAGGCTCGTCGATCGGTCGGTCGGTTAGCATCGGCTGATGCACGCGGACGACGCACCACACCGGGTCGACCGCCTCTGGCCGGATCCCGTCGCCGGCCTCGACCTCGACGCCGCCATGAGCGCATTCACCCTGCCGCCCGCCCACGCGGACCGGCCGGTGGTGGCGATCAACATGGTCACCAGCATCGACGGGCGCGCGCAGCTCAACGGGAGCGCTGAGGGACTCGGCAGCCGGGCGGACCGGCGGCTGATGCGCCTCTACCGGGCGGCGTTCGACGCGGTCGGAAGCGGCGCCGGGACGCTGCGGGCGACCGGGATCTGGATGCGGGTCGGAGACGACCTCGCGGCACGGCGCACGGCTGATGGACGCCCGCCGAACCCGGTTGGGGTCGTACTGGCGGGCGCGGAGGCCATTCCGACCGATGCGCGCTGGTTCAAGGGCGACGAGTCGCGCATCCTGATTGTCGGAGCGCAGAATCCGACAACGGAGGTGCCGTTCGGGACGGAGCTGCTCCGAGCTCCCGACGACCGGCCCGATACGGCCTGGGTGCTGGCGCGCCTGGCAGAGCGTGGCATCGGCTCGCTGTTGCTCGAGGGTGGTCCCCGCCTGAACGCCTCATTCCTGGCCGCGAGCCTGATCGACGAGGTGTACTGGACCGTCGGCGCGCACCTGCTCGGGACCGATGCGCTGCGCATGATCGTGCCGATCGAGGGTGGATCGCCATTCGCCGATGCGCCACGACGCGGCGAGCTCGTCAGCGTGCTGAGACACGAGAGCGAGCTCTTCCTGCGCTACCGATTCGGAGCCATTGAGTAGCATCGGTCCATGACGCAGTTCGAGCTTGGACGCCTCGGGGTGTGGGGGCACGTCGATTCGCTCGCCGCGCCCCACGCGATTGCCCACGTCCGGCGCGCGGAGGGGTTTGGCTACGCGACCTTCTGGGTGCCCGAGACGGTTGGACGCGAGCCGTTCGCCTTCCTCGGGCTGCTGGCCGGCGCGACGAGCTCGATCAACCTCGGCACCAGTATCGTCGGCATCTGGGGACATGACGCGCAGACCACTCGCATGGCGAGCATGACCCTGGCCGAGGCCAGCGGCAACCGATTCGTGCTCGGCCTGGGGGTCAGCCATCCACACCTCGCCTCAAAGCTGCGCGGCCATCACTTCGATCGTCCGGTGACCCGAATGCGCGAGTACCTGGCCGCCTACCATGCCGCCGTGTACCGGGGCCCCGTGCCGGATGGCGGTGTCGAGCCTCCGGTGATGATCGCGGCGCTGCGCGAGCGGATGACGGAGCTTGCCGCGACCGATGCCGATGGCGCACTTCCGTACCTCGTGACGCCGGAGCGGGTGGGGTGGATGCGCCGTCTGCTGGATGCCGGGGCCGCCGGCGCGCGCCCGCGGCTGGCGGTGACGCTCCCGGTGGTCCTCGGGAAGGCCGATGATCGCGACGCGGCACGCGCCTATCTGAAGCCGTACCTCCGGACGCCGACCTACCAGGCGTCATGGGAGCTCCAGGGCTTTGACGCCACGGACTGGGAGCCGCCGGGCAGCGACCGCCTTGCCGATGCCATGGTCGCCATCGGGCCGGTGGAGGCGGCGCGCGAGCGCATCGAGGCCATGCTGGCAGCCGGCGCCGACCACGTGGCGATCATCCCGCTCTCACCCGATGGCACGACCGAAAATGCGTCGACGCTCAAGCACCTGGCCGAGCGGTGAGCCCTGAGCCGATCGACCCGGCGCGCCTTCCGGGCCTGCGGCGGCGCATTGTCTGGACGCTGTTCGCCGTCTCGGCGCTCGGCAGCACCGGGTACATCGCGGCCATCACCGGCGGAACGCTGGCCGCGGCCGAGATCGGCGGCGGCGCGGCATCCGGTGGCCTCCCAACGGCGACGAGCACGCTCGGCACCGCCCTCGCCGCCAGCTTCCTCTCGTTCCTGATGCTTCGCGTCGGACGCCGGCCGGGACTCCTGGCCGGCGTCCTCGGCGGAACGTTGGGCGGTGCCATCGCGCTGGCCGGTGTGCTCACGAACTCTCTCCCGCTCTTGCTCGCCGGCAGCGCGCTGGCGGGGTTCGCGAACGGCGCCGGTCAGCTGGGGCGCTATGTCGCCGCCGACCTGGTCCCACCGGAGCGGCGGGCGCGGACGATCGGGACCGTGGTGTGGGGCGCCACCATCGGCGCAGTCGGTGGACCGAACCTGGTCGCCCCGGCAGGTGTCGTCGCCGAGTCGTTCGGCATGCCAGCGCTGGCGGGCACCTACCTGCTGACGCTGCTCTTCATCGGCCTGGCAGCGGTCATAGCCTTCGTGTTCCTGCGCCCCGAGCCGTATCAGCTGGCCGATCCGTCCGCGCTTGCTCCGCGGCCCGAAGGCACCGTGGCCGTGTCCCTCGCCGCCCTGATGCGAACCCCGACCGTGCTGGTGGCCCTGGTCACACTGGCCGCCGGGCAGATCGTGATGATCCTAATCATGACGATGACGCCACTGCACCTGAC